>NZ_JAKGBG010000006.1:0-160116 GCF_021532595.1 Pseudoalteromonas sp. OFAV1 | reverse complement strand
TAGGTTTAACTATATGGCCAGCCTCTTTCGCTTTTCTTGCCCAATAATGCGTACCACCACATGATTCCATTGCTACTAATGATTGTTTTTCTGATACCAATAACTGAAGTAGTTTTTGTCTAGATACTTCTTTGTTGTATATAACTTGTCGCTCTTTACCTATTTTACAAACTTGATAATTATTTTTTGCTAAATCAATCGCAATAACGTTAAGATTCACCATGTATGGACTCCTTTTGTAAAAGTTTTGTCGCTTATTACGTTACCCCCTGTGGGAGGGGAGTCCATACATCTCTGTGGTTCAAATTGTCTTTTAACAAAGAGAAAAGAATGAGAAGACAATGAGGTAAAACAATAGGTTACTTGTTGTGTTCTCTAAAGCGCAGCGCCTCTAATCCTCTTTGTGCAAATAAATGTCTTTAATGTAGGCGTGAAATATATTTCGCGTTAAAACAAATTGCACAAAGAGAAAAGAATGAGAAGACAATGAGGGAAAACAATAAATTACTTTTTGTATTCTCTAAAGCGCAGCGCCTTATATCCTCTTTGTGAAAATAAATGTCTTTGACGTAGGCGTGAAGTTTATTTCGCGTTAAAACAAATTGCACAAAGAGAAAAGAATGAGAAGAAAATGAGGAAGTAATATTAAAACTTTTTTGTTTTTCTCTAAAGCGAAGCGCCTCTTATCCTCTTTGTGAATCAGTGAAGTATTGCGCGATATAAAATCGCGCCTGGGGTCTGACCGCTGGGTATTTTAATTTTCCTGCTCAGCTTCTTGCTGTGCTAATTTTTCGCGATCTGCCTTTGAGATGTATGCCGGTTTATTGCTTTTATGCAATTTTGCATTGGCGCGCTTATCTTTTTGCTTAAGTTTAGTGAAGATCTTTTTTCTGCGGTTCATGAGTCTAACAAACGAATTAATAGGGTGAATGGCTATTGTACCTTGTTGTTATTTTTAAGCGATACATTTTACTTAAATTAGAGATATCATGTCCTAGTCAGAATCGTTACAATTAACGAGTACCTTTAAAAATCTTTTTAAACTCTGGAGCTTATCTTGAAACATTCATTACTTGCTGCATTCTTATTAACTGCCTTCTCTAGTCAGGCTGATGTGTCTGAGCAAAGTGAAAAGCTGGCTAACTACGCGGTAGAGCAATATCAACAAGCGCAAATTCATACCTTAGAGAATTTAGTTTCTTACCCAACGGTGAATAAAGAAGGTTTAGCGACTCCTGATAACCCAGATTTCATTGGCTTTAAGTCGTTCTTAAAAATGAAAGCGGCGCAGTTTGGTTTTGATTATCAAGATTTAGGTTACACAGTATTAATTGGCATGGGTAACCAAGCTGATAAAGTAACCATAGTAACCCATGGTGATGTGCAACCAGCCGATGCCAGTAAATGGCAGCAAAGCCCATTTAAAATGGATAAAACCTCTGAACCTGGAAAGCTAATTGCCCGTGGTACAGAAGACGATAAAGGTGCTATTGCCACAGCATTGCATGCAATGAAGGCGATTAAAGATAACGGCATTACTTTAAATAACCGTATTGAATTAATGGTTTACCTTGCAGAAGAGTCTGACTGGGCACCACTCGAAGAGTTCATGAAAACCTATCAGCAACCCAAATATGCTGTCACCATTGATGCTTCATACCCTGTGGTTGTTGCAGAAAAAGGCTGGAGCTTAATTGCGCCGACTTTCTCAGCAACCTCTGCAAAAACAGGCTTATATGTTAGTGACTTAAAAGGCGGCGCCTTTGTTAGCCAAATCCCTGAAGATGCCAGTGTGCTTGTGCATAACGCTGATGCGGCGACAGTGGCTAAATTACACGACAATGTTGCTCAGCTTAAAAACGTAAAAGTGGCGATGACAGAGCAAGATAATGGCTTGTTAGTGCAAGTGAAGGGGATTTCAGCACATTCATCTGAGCCAGAAGCGGGTGAAAATGCCATTGCGTACCTTGCAGAAATCTTTAAAGGTATTGATCTTGAGAACAATAGCGATGGTCAAGCAATTGAGTTTATTAATCAGCTAATTGGCCTTGATTTATATGGCGCGCAATTCGGTGAAATTGCTTACAAGCATGATTTTATGGGGCCGATGACTGTTTCGCCAACGTTATTAAGCCGCGATGGTAACGATATTAAATTGTCGGTTAATATGCGCCGTCCTGTTGGTAAACAAAAAGCTGTGCTCAAACAGCAAATTAATGAAGCACTTAGCGCTTGGCAAACCTCTAACAATGTCACGTTAAAAGACACAAAAGTGGTAATTGGTACGCCAATGCTGTTAGATGGTGCACCTCACGCCCAAGCTTTACTTGATATCTTTAAGCATTTTACGGGCGATAAAGACGCGGGCTTTGTGTCAATCGGTGGTGGCACCAATGCGAAGCTATTTGATAATGCTGTTTCATTTGGTCCATCAATGCCAGGTAAAAAGTACACAGGTCACTCAGAACATGAGTTTATTACCGAAGAGCAGTTAGCGCTGAACTTAAAAATGTATACTGCAATGATGATGAAGCTAGGTAATATGTAATTCTATAAACTAAAAACGCCGCTTTATAGCGGCGTTTTTGTTTAAAACTGTTGACTCATTACTGTTTAGAATTGGGCCACAAACTTGAGGTTGTAGAGTTCAGCTGAGCCGCTTTCAGTGTAATTAGCGGTTAAATAATATTTATCATTAATAAAGTACTTACCTTGTAAAACGAGTTCAGAATCATCCAAACCTGCACCTATGGCATAGTGTTCGCCAAAGTAATAGCTGATCATGGCATTACTTGCTGAATCATTAACGCTGTCTTGATGGCCAACATCAACAGTAATGTAATGGCTGCCGCTTAAATGATTAAAGTATCTGGCTGAGAGATTCCAAACGTCGAGTTCATCATCTGTTTCTGCGCTAAAACCAAGGTAATCCTTATCGTTGATTTGGAGGTTATACTGCGCTTTTAAGCGGAAATAATCATCACCATATTCACGCACATCCCTATTTACAGAAACTTTTAAGGCATCGGCAAATAAGTAGCCTATACCTAGAGTGTAATTGTCTAAATCCCTCACATCCCTTATATCGGCTACAGCAAACCAGTTATTTAAAAAATACTCGCCAAATATACCAATGTCATTGTAATAATCTCCTCCTGAGTAATTGACTAGGATGTTTGAATCTGTATCTAGGTAACCATAATCATCGAGCACACCCGAGCTCTGCTGCTCTTCAAAGTAATAATGGCTTGCTAATTGGTAGCCATTAAAGCTATATCTGTCATGCTCTACGTGAGTGTAATTGATACTATTGAACCACTTTTTACTCACCTGTTGCTCTGTTGCGGCTGTTGAATAGCTTGAATAAGCGAGCGTTGCAAGTGCAATAGGGGCTAGTTGTTTAAACATACATATCCTTGTTGTATTTGGTTTTTGTTCCATAAAGATAATACAACAAGCAGGAATTTACATTGTAATAAAGTGTTGTGGGCCTGTTAGAATATGAAAAGGCCAAGCAGTGCTTGGCCGAACGGGATTAATTAAGCTTTGTGGTGAGTGATATCTCAGCATTCATCAGTTTAGAAATAGGGCAGCCTTGCTTGGTTTGCTCACAAAGTTGCTCAAATTTTTCAGTCGAAATATCACTTATCTTCGCACTTACATCTAGTGCGATATGGCTTACTTCGAAGCCATCGTCAACCTCATCTAGGCTAACGGTTGCTTTGGTGGTTATGTCGTCAGCCACAAAGTCTGCTTCGGTTAGTGCCAGCGACAGTGCCATACTAAAACAACTACTATGAGCAGCAGCAATAAGTTCTTCGGGGTTAGTGCCCGGTTTGCCTTCAAAGCGGGTGTTAAAGCCAAATGGCTGTTTATCAAGTGCACCGCTTTCACTAGAAATGTAGCCTTTGCCAGATTTAATATCACCAGACCAACTTGTATGTGCAGATTTTTTAATCGTCATCGTCATCTCCTTTGTAAATTTTTCGACGACCGTGAAAAGCTTTCAGGGTTTCGTGCCGAAAAGTGTGAGTTAACGATATAATTGCAACTTAAACGCCAATATTTCTTTTCGCTTCGCGCTTGCAACGCTCAGAGCAATATTTAACATGCTGCCAGTCTCGTTGCCACTTCTTACGCCACACAAATGGCCTGTCACATACGGGACAGGTTTTGCTGGGTAAATTAAGTTTTTTATGTGCCATGACGTTGCCTTTTTAGGCTAATCACATGCATACGCAGTACGGCTTTTGTGCCGCGTTTTACATCATTACGTTCTCGGAATGACCATAATCGCTCACGTGCTTGCTTGGCAGCCTTTTCTATATCGACCATAGGCTCGGGGTAGTCTTCGCCTGGTTTAAAGTTATTAAACAAAGCTTCCATTGGCGGCAGTTGCCATGGCTGGTGGATATCTTCTACAGGCAGCTCTTTAAGCTCAGGACACCATGTTTTAATAAATATGCCATCTGGGTCTTTATCTTCAGATTGCTTTATTGGGTTATATAAACGAATGATGTTGGTTCCTGTGACCGATGCTTGCATTTGGATTTGTGGGTAATGAATTCCCGGTTCAAAATCTAAAAAATAACGCGATAAAATTAAACTAACAGGATGCCAGTGAATGTTCATATGGTGGGTCATAAAGCTGACTAACATAGCGCGCATTCTAAAATTAATGTAACCAGTTGCTTTGAGGCAGCGCATACAGGCATCAATAATAGGAATGCCTGTTTGGCCTTGCTCAAAGCGATTTAGGTGCTCATCAAGGTGATCATCATCGCGATAAGGGTAGTGCTGGTAGCCTGTGTTTTGCGGAGCAAACTCCATGCTGCATTGAGTTTCAAACTTTTGCATAAAATGGCAATGCCAATGTAATCGTGACTCAAAGGCATGCAATGAACGTCGCCAACTTTTAGGTTGTTTTGGTAGGTAGTATCTCAATGTTTGATAAACCTGTCTTAGGCTTAAATTCCCCCATGCTAAATATGGAGAGAGTCTTGAGCATGAATCTCTACTTTCTGATGGGCTTGAAATACCGCTTTGGTAGCCTTTAGCTCGCTGTTCTATAAAGCTTTTAAGACAGGCTCTTGCTTCATGAGGGCCGCCATATTGAAACTGAGGATCGTGGTTTAGAAAATCGTCAAAACACTCTGCTGCTTGATAATTATTAGGTAGTACGGCTTTAAAAGCTTGCCAATTTGGTTTTACGAGAGGTTGGTTCATCACCTCGTGCCAATGAGTTTGCCAATCAAACTGTTTTGGTCGTGCTCGTTTTACTCCTCCTAATGGCGTTTCATGCCATGGAATAGCTTTATTATTTAGCCAGAGTTTTACTTGTTTATCTCGCTCGAAAGTGTTGTAAAGCCCAATTTCTTCATGACTATAAACTCCAGCAATTTCAAACTCGTCATTGAGTGTTTCTAGCAATGTAATTATCTGTTGATTATAAATGGCGATTTCAGCGTTGTATTTTTCGAGTTGTTGGTTGATGTCTTTAAGTGACTGAGCAACAAAACGCCAGTGCCTTAAGCTGTAATGGGGGTCTTCGAGCAACAGTGGCTCAAAGTTATAAATCAGTATGCAGGGCAGGTCTGATGCAATCGCATTGGCAAGTGGTTGATGATCAGAAAGTCTTAGGTCACGTTTGAACCAAACAAGATTCACTTTTTGCTTATTTGAGCTTGCCATAATCGTTGTGTTGGAAAATTGTTTTGCTTTTCATACGTAACAAGTTACAACTTCGATTAATTGCTAACGCAATCCACAAAGTTTCCACATTTGTTGCATATTACCCACACACTTTTGGTTGGCATTCAGATTATGCTTACGGTCAATTGAATGACATAAGAGGTTCGCTATGAAGCATTTATCTGCACTTTCTGTTTTAGCTATTTCATTGTTAGCCACAGCGCCCGCTTGCTTTGCTCGCGACCATCAAGGCGGTCCACCTCCACGACCTGACTTTCCGACGATTGACATTGATGGCAATGGGGTGATTGATTTTACTGAGTTTAGTGAGCAGCCTGTGCCAGAAGATATGCTGCAAACCATTTTTAATGACATGGATGCTGATCAAAATGGTGAAGTAACTGAAGACGAGTTCAACAAACATAAACCACCAAAACGTAAGGAAAATCAACGATGATCAACAGTGTTTCATCGAGTGCGAATTTTCAGCCCATGCAACGACCGCAAGCAGAGCCGTTAACCAGTGAACAAACAGAGTTAATGAATGAAACCTTAGCTCAGTTTGATCCTGAAAACTTAACTGCAGAAGATGCACAATCCATTATGCAAACATTTATGGACGCAGGTATTCAACCTGGTCAAGAAATGGAAGCAATTATGGCTGAAGCTGGCTTTGATGCCGCTGAAGTCGGTGAATTAGGTCGTCCTGAAGGTGAACGCCCGCCTGGTCCACCACCGCCGCCAAGTGGTAACTCACTAGAGCAGGTTGATACTGAAGAGGTTGTAAGTTATTTAGATGAGTTGTTAGCGCAATATTCTGATCAACTGGGAGAAGAAGATAAAGAAGCGATTCTAGCCTCTGTGCAAGAAAAGTTTGCTTTATCTGAAGGTGATTCGCTGTTATCGGTCACAGCGTAAATCACAAAGCGGTCATGATGACCGCTTTTTTATACTTTGCTGATTATAGTGCTGCAGCAAATGTGTTGATTTCGTTTTTCGCTGCTTCTAGACTTTGCTCTGCGTCTGGCATCGCTAGGCCCTCAGCATAAATAAAGTGAACGTCAGTCATACCCACAAAACCAAGTACATCTTTTAAGTATTTAGTTTGTGTATCCATGTCGGTGCCTTGATAGATACCACCACGCGCTGCAAGTACCACTACTTTTTTGCCTTCAACTAAACCTACAGGGCCTTGCTCAGTGTACTTAAAGGTAATACCTGCACGGGCAATACGATCAATCCAAGCTTTAAATGTCGAAGGAATACCAAAGTTATACATTGGCATACCAATAACGATTAACTCGTTGTCGTTAAGTTCAGCGATTAAATCATCAGATATTGCAGCAAGTGCTTTTTGTTCATCATTGCGTTCGTTTGCATCAGTCATCCAGGCAGCCATTTCTGTCTGCGTTAAGTGAGCAATGGCATTGTCGCTTAAATCGCGAGTTGTTACTGAAATTTGTTGGTTGTTAGCAAGCTGCTCAACAAATTGTTGGCTAAGCTTGGTTGAATTACCTTGTTCACCATTTAAAGATGAATTTAACACAAGTACTTTTTTCATCATGTCACCTAAGAAAACTGAATTTGTGCAGTCATTATAATTAGCAAAAAATAAATTAATAATGCTTTTAATCGAGTACTTTGTTCGTTTTAAACGAATGATTGTCAGAGGTGAAATTTCTTACATAGTCTTTTATTTTCTTTTAATGTTATTATTTAGGAACAGTAAAAAATGAAATGGACTTTATGATGAAGTACTTACTGCTTTCACTATTTTCGGTACTAAGCTTAATGCCCCGTGCTGCTGAAAACACGCAACTCCCTGTAGAATCATTCGCCTCTTTACGGGCTTTTAGTCAAGTAAAGCTCTCACCAAATGGTAGTCATCTATCGTTTATTCGAAATGTAAATGGAGAGTTGGTGTTAACGGTTTATAACCGTAAAACAGAAGAAGTCAACTCTCTGATCCGCTCAGATAACCACACTATTTTCTTTGATTGGTATGAGTGGGCGAATGATGAAGTTTTGTTGATAGGTGCACGCCGTATCCAACGTCAATTTGGTGGCCCAAAATATTCAACAACTTTTATGTATGCTTATAACATTAACGATAAAGGCAAAGTTAGACCAGCCAATGAAGCAGACTTTAATCGTGACAAGCGCCAACCGCAATTTGGCGATCAGGTCATCAGTTTTTTACCGAGTAAAAAAGACAAAATCTTAGTTCAAGGTGACTTTGATTTTGCTAATGCGCCAGGTGTGTATGAACTTGATTTATATACACTTCGTAAAAAGAAAGTGCAGCGTTCATTCAACAAAGTTACCGATTGGATTATTGACCGCCAAGGCAATGTACGTATTGCCCTTAAAATGGATGAAGACGAATTTGAATATATTCTATATGACGAAGATAGAGATAAACGTAAAACATTATTCAAATATAAAGCATTTAGCCCTGATGTAGTAAGTGTTTTGGGCTTTGATAAAGACCCTAATATTATTTATTACAAAGCACTTAAAGATGGCTACGATGCGCTTTATAAAATGAACCTAACGACCATGAAAAAAGAGTTAGTGTTTAGCGATGATAACTCTGACTTCGACGGTCATATATTCTATTCACCTTTAACTGGTGAAGTCGCAGGGTTTACTCACTCACAGCTTGATGAGGGGATCCATTACTGGGATGAAGATTTAAGCAACCTTTATAATGGCTTACGCGCTGTACTGCCAGCAGATAAGTTTGATATTGATATTATTGATACCAGCAAAGATCAGCGTCAATATGTGGTTTTGGTTACAGGTGAGCAAATCCCCGGCACCTATATGTTAGGTAACCGTGATACGAACGAGTTAACAGTATTTGTATCGGCATTTCCGGATATTGATGACACAGTTTACAGCGGTAAAAAGAAAATCAGTTATAAAGCCCGTGATGGTTTAACTATTGAAGGGTATTTAACCTTACCTGTGGGTTATAAAAAAGGTGATAAATTGCCTACCATTGTGTTCCCACATGGCGGACCAATGGCTCGTGATTACGCAGACTTTGACTATTGGACTGCGTTGCTTGCCTATAATGGTTATGCAGTGCTACAACCAAACTTTCGTGGTTCAAGTGGTTATGGTCATGAATTTGAAATGGCTGCTGTACAAGGTTTTGGTAAAGAAATGCAAGATGACTTGCAAGATGCCGCGAATTGGCTTGTTGGTGAAGGTATCGCTAATAAAGATAAAATCTGTATTGGTGGAGCAAGTTATGGTGGTTATGCCGCACTAATGGCGGTGGTTAAGCACCCTGAAACATTCAAATGTGCGGCCAGCTTTGCTGGTGTCACAGATCTTGAGCGTATTGTTAGTAAGGCACGATATTTCACCAATAAAGAAATTGTGCGTAAGCAATTTGGTACTGATGGCGATAAATTAGAAAAGGTCTCGCCAGTTAATTTTGCAAAACAAATTAATCGCCCAGTGTTACTCGTTCATGGTTCTGATGATAACGTGGTGCCTGTTTATCATAGCCGAGAAATGGAAGATGAGCTTAAAGACGAAGGCAAAGACGTAACCTATATTGAGCTTGAAGATGGTGACCACTATTTGTCGCATCAGCCGTATCGAATTAAAACATTGAAAGCGTTTTTAGAGTTCTTCGATAAGAATTTGAAAAACTGAAGAGAAAAGGCGACTTTGGTCGCCTTTTTGAATTAAGTTTCTGGTAAAAACCAAGCACTAATAGCACCTACCAAGCCTAAAAGGCTATAAAATAATATAAGCTCGGCGGTGCTTAAGTACGCATTTAGTAAGCCAACGCTGCCAAGTAACAGTAAGATAACCCCGATCACTGTATTACTAACAGAGACATAGTCTGTACGCTTGTTACCTTCTGCCATATCAACAAGATAGGTTTTACGGCCAAGGCGTACTCCTTGATGAGCTACAGTGAGTAAAAAATAACACAGTGGTAATAACCAAAACTCATTGAGAGTGGATGGGCTTAAGTAAGCAACCAAATAAACAGCAAAGCCATTAAAAGTAACGAGTATCGCAGCAAGCACTAAAACGCGGCGACTAGACAAATCACTGAGCCTACCCCAAATAGGAGCGGATACTAAGTTTGCTAGTCCTGATAGCGCCATAAACGTAGCAAGCAATGAAAAGTCGAAAGCTTGTTCACTGGCAAGTACGATATAAAAAGGGGCGCTCAAGGCCGAGCACAATAACAATGCACGAGTAATTATAAAATGTGCAAATTGCTTGTCTTGGTAAAGCAGTTTTAGTTTTTTAAGAGCATGTAGCAAGCCGTTTTCAGCGCCTTCGGTTGCGCCTTTGTATTCTTTAATACGACTGTAACTAAGCGCTGCGAAAACCCACATAAGCACAGCTAGCATCAGTGCAATATACACTCCATTCTCATAACCAAGACTTTGTAGATACCACAAACCAAGACCGAAGGTGAGTGTTGCAAATCCGGCAAAGCTGGCAGCAAGACCACTTATACCTCCGCGCTGTTGTTTAGGAATAACCTTACCTAATACATCTTTTGCAGCAATAGAGTTAAAGCCGCGAGCAAGGCTAAAAACAATCAAAAGAGCAATAATAGCAAACCCAGCGTTTGTACCTTGCAGCGTTAAAGCACAAACCAACATGCCCACAATACACAAAGCCTGCACAATCGCGCCAATTACCCACACCCACTTTCTGACGGGCAGCTTACGAATGGCACTTGCTATCGCTAGCTGTGGCAACATAGAACCTGATTCACGAATGGGCACAAGCCAAGCAATAAAACTGCTCGGCACATTAATGCTTTGTAACAGCCAAGGCAGGGTTACCTTTGGGTTTAACAAGGCGTCGGCAAACTTACTAAATAGTTGGCTCACTAATAAGGTAATAAAATTGCCGGGTACGACTTTACAAGCCGCCTCATCAATTGCTTTGCAGGCACGGGCATCTTCGGTGTTACTAAGGCGTTGGTATATGTCTTCTTTGCTGAGTTTTTTCATATAGTTAGTATTTATGAAAAAGGGCCGTTAAGCCCTTAAAAATCATCTTTAGAGTGGCGTTCAGCTAATTGTTCAGCTTCATCACCCCATGTGCGGTTTACTCGGCGACCACGTTTTACGGCAGGGCGACGTTCGATTTGTTTTGCCCAGCGTATTACATGACTATATGACTCGACATCTAAAAACTCAGCTGCATCATATAAATAGCCAAGCACTAGGCTGCCATACCAAGGCCAAATAGCAATGTCGGCAATTGAGTATTCACTGCCCGCCATATAATCATGGTCACTTAGGTGACGGTTTAACACGTCTAACTGACGTTTAACTTCCATTGTGAAGCGGTCAATCGGATACTGCATTTTATAAGGTGCATAGCTATAAAAATGGCCAAAACCACCGCCTAAGTAGGGGGCAGAACCCATTTGCCAAAACAGCCAATTGCGACATTCTGTTTTACTAGTATGATCGCTTGGGATCAGTGCATCAAACTTCTCTGCTAAGTACTGTAAAATAGCCCCTGACTCAAACACGCGAGTAACAGGTGTAGTACTGTGATCCATTAAGGCTGGAATTTTTGAATTAGGATTTACACTAACAAACCCAGAAGAGAATTGATCACCATCGCCGATCTTAATTAAAAATGCATCGTAGTCGGCTTCATCAATACCTAGCTCTAATAGCTCTTCGAGCATAATGGTGACTTTTTGACCATTCGGTGTTGCAAGTGAGTAGAGTTGAAGGTTGTGTTTACCAACGGGCAAGTCTTGTTCGTGGGTCGCACCTGAGACCGGGCGATTAGTCTTAGCCCATTCACCACCGTTTTCTGCATCCCATTGCCACACTTTAGGTGGCGTATAACTGTCGGTATTACTCATTGAAACTCCCTAAATTGTGCTTTAATGAATGTTATTACGAGATTACCATCCTAGTTGATCAACCTAAGCAAGGGAAGTAGAGTTATAAAATAGTATTATGTCGATATTGTTAACTTGTTAAGTTTAAATAATTTTCAGGAGGCTGTTATGAAAAAGCATGGCTTAGCTATTGGTTTAGAGCGAACAGGCACTACCTTTTACCTTACCTTAAAAGTGGTGGGTAAATTGACTCACGACGATTATTCGACCTTAACGCCACTGGTTGATAATGCACTTGCTTCGGTGCCTCGGGTCAAAATGAGAGTGTTTGTAGATATAACAGAGCTTGAAGGATGGGAATTACAAGCGGCGTGGGATGATTTTAAATTTGGCTTAAAACATAACAAAGAGTTTTGTCGCATTGCGGTACTGGGTAATAAAAAATGGCAACAAGTTGCTAGTAAAGTTGGTAATTGGTTTACCAGTGGCGAAGTTAAGTATTTTGAAGATGCAACAATCGCTCGCGAATGGCTATATGAACAAGGACATAAGTGACAGACTATAATCAATTAAAGGTCGCAACATTTAATTTATATAATTATTTAGCGCCACCTGACGCATTTTATGATTTTCAGCGTATTTATAGTGCTGAGCAATGGGCCAAAAAGCAGCGCTGGTTGGCCGATTACCTTAAAAATCAGCAGCCAGACATTATTGGCTTTCAAGAAGTGTTCAGTATCAATGAACTGAAACAACAAGTTAACGCAGAGGGTTACCCCTATTTTGCAGTAGTTGATGAGCCAACTGTTATTGATGACTTTATTTATCGCGATCCAGTTGTCGCGATTGCCTCACGTTATAAAATTGTCGATGTAAGTCAGGTTGAGGCAGAGCAAGATGATGCTTTAGCCATGGGCTTAAGCGCTAATTTCAACTTTAGTCGCCGCATTATTCGCGCGACACTTGAAGTACCTCACTTAGGGCACGTCGATTGCTATGTGGTGCACTTTAAATCAAAGCGCAGCATGCTCCTTCATCAGGATGATGAAAGCCACAGTGAACAGCAAAACTTAGTTATGCAGTTAAAATCACAAGCTCTTGGGCGCTGGGCATCCAGCATACAGCGTGGCAGTGAAGCCGTATTGTTACTCGTTGAAATCATTAAACGCAGAGCGCACAGCAATAACCCGGTGATTGTAATGGGGGATTTTAATAATGAGTTACACGATGGCGTGCTTAACCACCTAATAGCTGATCATCTTCGCTTTAGCGGTCATAGGCAAAATAGCCCATCTCGTTCAGAGTTTAAACTACAAGATAGTTGGCAACTGTATCAGCGCCATGTTGTAATCGAAAATGATAGAGAAGCAACCCACTATTTTGGCAGTAGCAGCTCAGTGTTTGATTATATTTTGTTATCTCGAGAGTTTGATGCTGGGTTTCAGAGCAGTTTTTTTGAAGTGGTGGATTATCACACCTACGATCAGCACTTGATCAACCCGCAATTTGCCTATGATGATCAAAGCACCGACCATGGCGTTGTGATGGTGACAATGAAGCTGAGAAGCTAGAAGCTTTAAGTTTAAAGCTTCAGATTCTTATGTTTATCACGTTTTGCCATAATATAACCGATGAATGCGCCGCTAATTGCGCCGAATAAATGGCTTTCGAATGAAATATGGATGCGCTGCGGGAATACACCCCAAATTAGGCCGCTGTATAACACAACAACCGCAATACTGATTAAAATGGCTTTGAATGAACGGTGCATAATGCCGTAGCTAATTAAGTAGCCCCATAAACCGTATATAACACCACTTAGTCCAACATGAATGTTGCTGCGGCCAAATAGCCATACTAGTAATCCACCAATAAGCGCTGTGCCTGCAAACACCAGCCAAAAGCGTTTTACGCTAAATTGGCAAACTAGCCATGCAAGAATAGCAAAAGGCACTAGGTTACTAAAAAGGTGCGCCCAACCACCATGTAAAAATGGCGCAAAAAACACCCCTGATAGACCTGACATTTGCCTTGGTAAAATCCCTAAACCATTCAAATTGATGCCGGGTAGGGTATTAATTATTTGCAGTACCAAGCACACCAGCATAATGCCTAAAATGGCGAATCGCTTACTACTGATAGGAGGAAGTTTGACAGCTTTTTTTCAGTCATGATGAGAAGCTCTTAAATCAAGGTGACCGAACGAGTATAACTTATTAAAAGTGAAGGTAAACACCCTGCTAAGCAAGGTGTTTACTAAAGGCTTGGGTTAACCTAATTTGGTAAGTAGTTTTTTCGCAGCAAGCTCTGAACTTGCAGGGTTTTGCCCTGTGATTAGTAGGCCACCTTCAATCGCAAGCTCGCCCCAATCATCGGTTTTTTGATACTGACCACCTTGTTTGATTAACTCATCTTCAACAAGTAATGGCACTACATTGGTAAGTTGTACAGCGTCTTCTTCTGAGTTGCTAAAGCCAGTTACTTTTTTATCAAACACAACAGATTTACCAGCTGCATTTTTCGCATTAAGTAATACTGCACTGGCGTGACACACTGCACCTACTGGCTTATCTGAATTAAGAAATTGCTCAATTAAATTGATCGAATCTTGGTTATCAACTAAATCCCATAACGGACCATGGCCGCCTGGGTAAAACACCGCATCGTAATCACTGGCTTTTACGTCAGCCAGAGGTTTTGTATTAGCCATTAAGGTTTGTGCTGCGCTGTCTTGATCAAAGCGTTTTGTAGCATCAGTTGCAGCATCAGGTGCCGCACTGTTTGGATCAATAGGAGGTTGGCCACCTTTAACAGAGGCTAAAGTTACCTCTGCACCAGCATCAATAAAGGCGTAGTAGGGCGCGGCAAATTCTTCAACCCAAAAGCCCGTTTTATGGCCGGTATCGCCAAGCTCATCGTGTGAAGTAAGTACCATTAAAATTTTCTTAGCTGACATAGTGAATCCCTTTTTTGCTTATTAAACATCGTTAATAACACTATAGGGGTGAAAATCGAGTTAAACAACGCAGATAAATTTGACTTCATTGGTTTAATAATTGATACAATTATTCAGGTTAGATTAGGAGTTTGTATGAAAGTATCGTTTGAGCAATTAAAAAGCATGGTGGTGTTTGCCCATATTGTGCAGCAAGGCAGCTTAACTAAAGCGGCTCAACAACTTGGTTTATCAAGGGCCGTTGTCAGTTACCACTTAAAGAAATTAGAACAGCAATTAAAGCTGACGTTACTTAATCGCTCAACGCGCACCATGACCCTCACCGAAGCAGGAATGGCTTATTACGAACGTTGTCAGGCTATCACTGAGCATGCTGAGGCTGCTAACTTACACCTTGAAAACTTAAAGAGTGAGCCCGTTGGGGTTATTAAATTGAGTTGTCCGGTGAATGTTGGCTTACAACTTGTGGTACCGGCACTGGCCCAGTTTAAGCGTTTGTATCCAAAAATTGATATCGATTTACAGCTCAGTGATGATGTGGTTGATATCATCAAAGAGGGCTATGACTTAGCGATTAGAGGCGTAGCCCTTGAGAGCTCAAATCTACAAGCCACTAAGTTTGCAAGTCTGGCGACCTGCATATGTGGCTCAGTCGATTACTTTACAAAATACCCTATACCAAAGAGCATTGCCGATTTAGCTGAGCATACGTGGGTGGTGTATCAACCAAGTAGTGCCATTGTCACACTCGAAAAAGATAAACGCCGCTATGAGGTGCCTGTTAGTGGTGGCATAAGTACCAATAATGCTGCTGCGCGAACAGCTTTTGTTGAAGCTGGGCATGGTTTAGCGAAGATCCCTGTTTATGATGCACTGCCAAGGATCAAAGCGGGATTGTTACGGACAATCTTAGATGATTACAAAACCGCAGATATTGAACTTTATGGCGTATTCCCGCCAGGGGCGGCGGGAAGTAAAAAGCTGCGGGTTTTACTTGATTACTTGAAGGATTATTTTACTAATCAAGTAGCTACTATGACGATTTAAACAAGCGTGCGGTTAAATAAAGCAACGGCTTGTTGATACATGCTGATGGCAAGGGCTGGGTCGTATCGGTCGCCTTCGTCGCGCATAAAGGCATGTTGGGCGTTAACCTCTTGCCACTGGTAATTAATTCCTGTTGCCACCGCTTGTTGGTAAATTTTAAGGCGGCCTTCTTTTGGTACATGTGGGTCTTGTTTACCCCAAATAAAATGAATTTCACCTTTAATATCTGCCATGCGCTCAAACGAGTTATTACCCGCTTGTGCAGGCAAGGTATCGCTGTGTATATCTGTCGCGTATAAACAAAAAGCGGCCTTGATACTTGGGTTTAATGCAGCGCGGTACGCGAGGTGACCACCAATACATACGCCCATGGCACCTACATTTCCTGTGCAGTAATCTTGCTGACGCGCAAATGCAATTAAAGCGTCAGTATCTGAGTCATGGCTCTCAAGCGGTTTTGCCCATTTGTCGGCATTGCCTTTGTCTTTACCTGCATCATCGTAGGCAAGTACCGTTCCAATAGGATTTAACTCATGAAAAACTTCTGGCACTAATACGACAAAGCCATGACCAGCAAGTATTGCAGCAGAGCGCGCAATCGGCGCTGTTTCTTGGAAGATCTCAGAATAGAAAATAACACACGGGTATTTACCTTCTTCTACAGGACGATAAATGCTGGTGCGCATTGCGCCTGTGTTGGTCGCTATGTCGTGGCTATGGTGCTGAATAATCATGTTAATCCTTGTAAAATCGGTTTAGCTAATAATACCTCAGCCCCACCTTTTGGACGAGTCAAAGCCCTTGAAATTTATTGATGCTCAGCTAATTTTTTGAGGCAGGGTACTGCATACAGCTTGCGTAATAGGTAAGAGTAGCAGGCCAGTCAGAGAAAATGGCCATCACACCCACTTGCTTAGCAAGGACGTCTATTACATTCATCATTTGCCCATCTTGTTTAATCACGCTGGCAATTGACTGGTAATAATAACCCCCGCCATTATCTAATGGACCAGAGCGCTCTAAACTCCAAGTAATGATGTTCAGCCCGGCTTGTTTAGCTTTAATAGCATAAAGTGAAGGCACAATTTTACCTGACTCATCAAGGCTTAAAAGCATCCACATTGGCGGTGCGATAATGCGTACTCCATCGTTATACAGAGCTTGCATTGATGGCTGCCAAGTTGTTTCATCCATCGCATCAAAGTGTGCTTGCTCATCTCTGCCATCAAGATAAATACTGTTGTTTGCAAATTCAGGGTGATTGTTTCGCCAATACTTCACATCTTCAAGATTAAATGATTGCGGATAAACATCTTGGCTATTCACACCTAAAGCTCGATACTCATCAAGCATTTTTTGCGCATAATCTTGCTGGCTAAAACCGTTAAATGGCATGCTGACTTCTGGGCTTTTTAGCTCGGGCGTCATTTTTACACCTAGTGATTTAAATAACTCAATGCTTTGCTGGTGGGTCATTACGGTGCCACTGTTTGCGTATAAATCAGTGCGCCAGCTTGGTGTGCCTTGCATATACTCTGCGACCGTTTTGGCATTTGCATTGGCACCATCCATTTTAGCTTTTAGGGTTAAAAACTCAGCTTGGGTGATATCGCTGGTGCAGCATTTAGCCTGAGCTGGTTGGCCGTCTTTGGCCGGGGTAAAAGGTTGGCTGCATTTTGCTGCGAGCTCAGGAATCGCTAAAATGTTGGTAGTGGTGTGTAAATCACACTGTGAATGACGACACACGAGTTGTTTGTCTTTTGTAAAGGCGACGTCACATTCAAGTACGCCAGCGCCCATTCTTGCAGCGGCTAAATATGACTCTTTGCTGTGCTCAGGAAACTGCATGGGGGCACCGCGATGACCAATTACAAAATCAGTTTTGTAAAAAGGGCCATTACCGCATGCCGCAAGTTGCTGCTTTAACGGCCCATCTGTCATCTTGTCGATTAAATAGTAAGGCCTAGCACCCACTTGCACTGCCTGCTCATCAGGCAGATTCTTACAACCTTGAATAACGAAAACTAAACAACATAAAACCAGTGCGCGCATAACAGCATTCCTCTAATCTAATAGAGTTTAGCCTATCATTGCTCCATGGCAGTTTTATTAAGTTTCTGATTTATAATAAGTGCTAATAAGATAATCGCTGCGCCAATGGCAAGCTTGATGATATCAGCATCACGGTTCCAAATAACAATGTTAACGATGATCCCTGCTGGGATCAGTAGGTTATTCATTACAGCCAGCGCACCTACATTGACAATAGTTGCGCCCTTATTCCAAGCGAAATAACCAAGCCCTGAAGCAATCGTGCCTAAGTAAATTAACACGCCCCATTGTGTAGTAGTGGTGGGCAGCTTACTGGTATCACCAAATAAGCCGTAACAAATCAGTGCGACAATTAAAGCGCCAATAAAGAACCAAGCAAACACCCGAGAGTGGGGGAGTTGCTGATCTTGCATTAAACGTTTGTAAGTTACTTGCCCAGTGGCAAAGCAAATATTAGCAGCCTGCACCATTAGCATACCAATGAGATAGTTTTCATCGACGCTTTCATAGCGAATAGCAACGGCGCCTAAAATAGCCAGTAATGCGGCGAATAAAAACTTGGCATTAAAGCGTTTTTCAAGCAAATCGTTTAACAGGGTGATGTAAAGTGGCGTCATAACCGTAAATAGCAGTACCTCGGGCACACTAAGGTACAAAAACGAATGGTAATAAAAGCTGTACATCACACCAAGTTGTACTGCGCCTATTGCCATGAGCTTTAGTGCTAAGGCTTTAGGAGTTTTACGCCAGTGTAAAAAAGGTAAAAACACGCAAGTTGCTAAGCCAATGCGCATTAACACACTAAACCATGCATCCACTTGGCCTGCTAAATAAACACCAATAAGACTAAACGAAAAGGCCCAAAGCAGGGTTACAGCAAATAAGTAGGTCATGTTATTCGAGTTATGTGCAAAAAAGGGCAGTGTATATGAGATGGCTGAAAATTAAAATTGCCCATGACGGATAATACGTGGTCATGGGCAATGGGGGGTTAGGGTTGGCTGGCAACAAAGGCTTTGGCTTGTTGCTTTAATAGCTCGAGTGCGTTGCTATCGTAAAACGTGCTGTGCGAGACAACACCGCTTAGTGTTTGTGTGTTACGAATATCAATAAGTGGGTTTTCTGAAAGCAAAATGAGATCGGCTACTTTGCCTTCACTAAGTGCACCGTATTGCTGTTGTTTATTTAAAAACTCAGGCCCCGCAAGAGTTGCAGCTTGCAGTGTTTGCAGTGGTGTTAGGCCATATTCAGTAAAAATACTCAGTTCTTGGTGCAAAGAAAGCCCCGGATAAATATACGAATTTAAAAAGCCTGCATCTGTGCCTGCAATAATGCTCACACCTGCTTGCTGCGCGATAGGGAGTAACTGTGCGGTTTTAACAAAACGCTCTTTGCGCTGTTCGATTTGTGCGGGCGTGTCTTTGTTAGCTCTATCGACTCGCCACTGGTAAGTTGCTTTTAAACCTTTACCCAAATAATCTAAAAAAGCATCGTCTTGATGATTATCTTCATCAATGTAAGCCGTTATTTTGCCACCAATCAAGGTAGGCACCACGGCGGTGTTATTGTTGGCAAGAACTGTAAATTTCTCAATTGCTGTTGGTTCATCAAACTGCGCGGTGATAATAGGCAGCGCAGTGCGATAACTTAGCTCTTTTGAGGCAACCTTTGCAGAAATATCCGCTTCGTTTTTAGCCGCAGCTTTAAGCATATAGGTCATATGCTCAATCGCATCAAGCCCCGCCTTGGAGACATCAGTCACAGACAATGAAAATGGAATATGACCCGAAATTTGGTAACCCCGCTTTTTGACCTCTTTTACTGCCTTAAGATAAAGCTCAGGCGTTAAAGCGCTGTCGGTAATTTTGATAAAATCGACGTCCATGCTGTCTAACAGATCCATTGCAGCATGCATTTCTGCGGTTGTTTCTACTTCTAAATCACCGGGCCAAATAGACCCTTTACCTTCTAATTTCGGGCCAGAGGTAAAAATAGTTGGGCCCACTAACTGACCTTGTTTTACTTGTTCACGCCAGCTAAGAACAGATTCACTCAAATCAGCCGCAGCATCACGAACGGTTGTTACGCCATAGGCTAAATACAGTGGCAGTAGCTGTTTATTCTCTTCAATAAGCTCATCACCACCGCCAAAATGGACATGCATATCCCATAAACCTGGCATGACATACTGACCTTTTGCATCAATAAATGTTGAGCTTTGATATTGGCTACTTAAAGGTTTATCACTACGTTTGATGATGATCCCATCGCGAATGGCAAGTGATTGCTTTGCTGTGATAGCCCCAGTTTGCATATCAATAATTTGGGCGTTTTCTATCACGATATCGGCGCGCTCATCTGGGGTTGATGAACATGCAGCTAAAGCTGAGCAAAGTCCTAAAAGTAAAGCGTTTTTCATGTGTGAACTCGTGTTTTTCTTTGAGATTAGCAAAAACGAGTTAACTGACAATTGCTTTGAGGTGAATAGGAATAAAAGTGGGGTGAAAATTAAATAAATAACTAAAAAGTATGAGGGTTTCCCCTCATACTTTAAATAACGGTGTGATTATTCAACTAAACCACGACGCTTTAATAGTGCGTCTGTAGTTGGTTTTTGGCCACGGAACTCAATATAGCTTTGCATTAAGTCGCGGCTGTTACCTTTAGATAAAATCTCTTTACGGAAATTGTCACCATTTTCGCGTGTTAAACCACCTTGTTCAGTCATGTGTGCAAACGCATCTGCTGCGAATACTTCAGTCCAAAGATAAGCGTAGTAACCAGCTGAGTAACCCCCAGCAAAAGTGTGGCTAAAGTAGCAAGACTTATAACGTGGTGGTACTGGGTAGTACGCGATACCGTGCTTGTCTAATGCATCATGTTCAAACTTTTGTACGTCAGTGATATCAGCATCAACACCAAATGAGTGCCATTCCATATCAAGCAGTGCCGCCGCTAAATACTCAGTAGTATCGAAGCCTTGGTTGAACTTTTGTGACTCAAGTACTTTTGCAAGTAACTCTTTTGGAATTGGCTCACCTGTTTTGTAGTGCTTGGCGTAGTTTGCAAGTACTGTCGGTTCAATATTCCAGTCTTCGTTTGCTTGTGAAGGGAATTCAACAAAGTCACGTGCAGTCGCTGTACCCGCTAAGCTTGGGTATTTAACATCAGAGAATAAACCGTGTACAGCATGACCAAATTCATGGAACATCGTTGTTACTTCAGAGAAAGTCATGAGTGTTGGTTGACCTTCAGCTGGCTTAGGAATGTTCTGTGCGTTGTAGATCACAGGCTTGGTGCCTTTTAAACCGCTTTGGCTAACATAGGCGCTCATCCATGCACCACCTCGTTTACCTTCACGTGCATAAGGGTCCATATAGAACAGGCCGATAGCGCTACCGTCTTCATTGAATACTTCAAACACCATCACGTCTTCGTGATAAACAGGCAGATCTTTTCGCTCTTTGAACGTAATGCCATAAAGTTTATTCATCGCAAAGAATAGGCCGTCATGGATCACTGACTGCATTTCAAAGTAAGGCTTAACTAAAGCTGGGTCTAAGTCGTACTTCTGTTGACGAACTTTCTCAGCATAAAACGCCCAGTCCCATGGCTGTAGTGCAAACGTTTCACCTGATTTTTTGATTACTTGCTGGATTTGTTCTGCTTCTGCTTCTGCTTTAGCAACCGCTTTTGGCGCTAAATCATCAAGAATGCCGTAAACGTTTTCAGTTGTTTGTGCCATACGGTTAGTCATCACATATGAAGCCCAATCTTTATAGCCAAGTAATGCTGCTTTTTCTGCACGTAACTTGGTTTCTTTAATGATAATAGGGCCATTTGTCGCTTGTGCACGCGTTGCAGATGTAGTCCAAATTTTTTCACGTAGCTTGCGGTTTTCAAGGCTTTGTAAGATAGGTTGGCGAGTCGTGTTCACTAGTGTGATCATGTAGCCTTCTTTACCTGCTTTTTTGGCTGCTGCCGCAAGGCTTGCAATTTCGCCTTCAGATAAACCTGCTAACTCGCTTTTATCTTTAACTAAAATCACATCTTCTTTAAATGATTTTAAGATGTTTTGCGAAAACTCAGTTGAAAGCTTGGCAAGCTCTGCGTTTATTTCACGCATTTTTGCTTTTTCAGCTTCAGTTAGTTTTGCACCCGCGTTAACGAATTTTTTGTAGTAGTAATCAACAAGGCGTTGATCTTCAGCATTTAGTGATGATTTGTTGTCGTAAATGCTTTGTACACGAGCAAATAAAGCTTTGTTTAAGTAAATGTCATCAGTGTGAGCTGACATAATCGGCGCCATTTTCGCGGCGATACGTTGGTACTCACTGTCAGAGATTAAACCCGATAAATTAAAAAATGCCGCAGAAGCGCGGTCTAATAATTCACCCGAGTATTCCATTGCAACAAGGGTATTTTCGAATGTTGCTGGCTCTGGGTTATTTGCAATCTTTGCAATTTCAGCTTTTTGTTGTGCGATCCCTGCTTCAAACGCTGGCTCATAGTCTTTAGTCGAAAGCTTATCAAACTCTGGTGCCATGTACTGTAAAGGGCTTGGCTTAAAAAGAATGTTTTCAACATTGGCTGTTTGTGTTTCAGCGGCTGTTTCAACTTGAGTTTGAGTGTCAGCTTGTTGTGAACTACAAGCAGATAATAAAAGAACACTAGCAATGGTGGTTGCTACTAAGGTTTTACGCATGAGAGCTCCAAAAATGTGGATAAATCTTCTCTAACTTATCAAATTTATAAGTAGAAAGAAGCAAGTTTGTCGCTTTAATAGGTAAGTATGCCGCAAAAAAGAGTGATTCAGGGATAAAGTGTTTAAAAAGCCATCAAATAAAGGTGATGGCTAGCTTAAATTGAAAATGGCGCTGATTGCCAAATTAGATTTTTGTTAGAGTTAACTGGCATTGATCAGTTGTAGCCCAACACAAACTTTTTCTCTGAACCAAAGTTTTCAGGCATTGCATTACCAAATTCTTTATTGATTAGTGCAAGTGTCTGTTCTTGTTCAGCAAGTAAGTTCAAGATCCGGTTGCGATATTCTAGACTTGATTCAAATAAGTTTAAATCAACCAGTGGTTGTAAAGTGGCAAGTTTTTGTGTGAGTGTCATTTGTGACATTGTGTTCTCCTCGTGCTATTCAAAGCCTGCTAAACCTACAAGCTTTACCTATGTATATAGCAGCTATGGGCTAAAAGAGTTAATAATTAGCGCATTTTGCGCATAAAGAACTTAGTATTTACCAAGTTTTACCCTATTATGCCGTGCTAAACTTAGTCAAAACTGAATCAAACTCTCTTTTTACCAGGAATGTTAATTTATGACCTTTGCTGATCTGCAATCTGCATTATCGTTTGTGTTGTTCACCTATAACGATGTGCAAATTACCGTACTTAAAGTAATTCAAGTGCCTCTGGTGCTGTTTTTAATGTGGTTTGTGGTCACATGGATAGGTCGATTAATTAAAAAAGCATTGTTGGCAAAAAACCTAGGGCCAGACACAGTTCATTTATTCACCCGTATTTACCTTGTTGTAACCATCGCGGTGCTGGTGTTTACTTCACTTGAGGTACTCAATATTCCTCTGACGGCGTTTGCATTTGTCTCTGGTGCCATTGCAATCGGTGTTGGTTTTGGTGCGCAAAACATTATCAATAACTTTATTAGTGGTTGGATATTAATGTGGGAGCGACCAATTCGTATTGGTGATTTTTTAGAAGTGGGTACAGCAAAAGGAGTTGTTGAAACTATTAATACTCGTTCAACTCGTATTCGCCGTAACGATGGTGTGCACATGCTAGTACCAAATAGTCACTTGCTAGAGAATACTGTAACAAACTGGACCTTGATTGACCGTAATGCTCGTTCATTTGTGAATGTTGGTGTTGCTTATGGTTCAGACGTGGTGTTGGTTGAAAAGCTGATGAAGCAAATTCTTGATGAGCATCCTGCCATTTTAAAAACACCGGCATCATCTGTGTTATTTGATGACTTTGCGGATAGCTCTTTAACTTTTAGCGCTATTTTTTGGGTGTGTGCCGAATCAGAAGCACCGCTTCGCCAAGTGCGTAGTGAACTGCGTTTTAGCATTTATAAAGTATTTGCTGAAAACAACATTACCATTGCTTTCCCACAGCGCGATATTCATATCGATGGTGAAATTGCCCTAACAAGGCGTAATAGTCAAAAATAAAAAAAGCGGCTTAGCCGCTTTTTTTATGCTTGTTCATTAAGTTTTTTAAGCTTGAAGGCTAGCAACACCATCATAATACCAAACACGATGGCATAGCTTGCAACTAGCCAAAGTAGGGTAATTATGCCCGCACCCGGGTTAAACATCAGGTAACCACCAAAGATAATTGAAATAATACCGCTGCCAATTAGTAGCCATTCGTTAGTTATCTCTTTACGAAGTTTGCTGGCTATTGCAATTTCAATTACCCCTATAGCAATTGCCCACGCAGCAATAAAGTACAACATTAAAATAGCAGTCACATTCGGTGCAAACAGAGTAACGAGTGCTGCGGCAATTGATATCAAGCCACCTATTAATAGCATCCACCAAAGCGGGTTGTCTTTTTTAGATGCAATTGCAAGCCAGGTTCGAATGGAACCATCTACAAAGAAGTAAGCGGCAAATATAAACATTAATACGGCTAAAGAGGCTTGAGGTGCAAACCAACCACATAAACCAAAGATAATGGCGATAGCCCCATGAATAAGTAAAGATGACCAATGAGGGATCAGTGAACTTGAGATCTGCATTATATTTTTCCTTTGCTAATGTTCCTTTATAACTAACATTTAGCTGACTGCTTGCATAGGTATTTAATTATTTTTTGTACAGTTATCCAAACCATGCTCTAATTTATAGGATAAAATTTGTAATCGTATTTAATGTTTTTCGAACAAGGAATGATGTGTGAAGAGTTGCGCTAACAAGTTTCCGCTATATTTAACCAGTTTATCGGTGTGGTTATTGGCATTGTTTTTTAACCCTGTATTCGCTACAACACCTGAAGTAACCGTGAAATCGCTCATCGATAAAGATAGCAAAGAACAGCAAGAAGAAAAAAAGTCCCCCCTTCAAGTTGAAGAAGTAACAACCACTGTCGCTGACCCCAGCGTTGAACAAGATGATGATCAGCCATTTGATGCCTTTGATCGACTCACCCCACGAAGTGCCATGCAAGGTTACTTAAAAGCTGCTCGAAACCGTGACTTTGAACGTGCGAAAAATTACCTTGATTACAGAAACCTGCCGCAAGAGGTGCTAGCTGTAGGTCAATTACAACTTGCAGAGAACCTTTCAGTCGTGCTTGATCGCACGTTGTGGGTAGATGTAGATAGCTTAAGTAATAAACCCAAAGGGAAGCAAAAAGAAGATGTGCCAAGCTATCGCGACTTAGTGGGAGAAATTAAAACATCTGAAGGAAAAGTGCAGGTTTTATTACAGCTTGTGCCCGATGAAAAAACAGGTAACCGGATCTGGAAAATCTCTAACGCTACCGTTAGTCAAATACCTCTTTTAACCAAGGAGTTTGGCTATAACTTGATTGGGGAATGGTTATATAAGCATTTGCCTGATTTAGAATTTTTAGGCGTAATGTTATGGCAATGGATCTATTTTGCTTTTTCATTTGTGTTGTTTTTAGTTGCAGCGATTGTCATTACTCGGCTAATTACTTTTGTGCTTGGACATAAAAAGGTAGCGGTTGAAGACGACGTCTTGAGCTTTGTAAATGGTCCTATTTGTTTATTACTTGCAGTATTACTGTCACGTTCATTAAGTGATCAGTCTAATGTCACTATTGCGGTGATGGCTCTATTTCATGGTGCAACTGTGTTACTTATTGCCTGTGGGTGGGTGTGTTTGCGCGCTGTTGATTTAGCAAAGCATAGGTTAAGCCAACGCTTTATAAATCAAGATAAACCACAAGCTGTATTTTTATTGAGACCTGTTAGCAATGTTGTAAAAACGACGATCGTTATTTCGTTGCTATTTGTGTGGTTTGAAAATCTAGGCTTCAATGCAACAACCTTATTAGCAGGTTTAGGCATTGGCGGCCTTGCCATTGCTTTGGCTGCGCAAAAAACAGTCGAGAACATTATAGCGGCTATTACAATTTACATTTCGGCTCCGGTTAAAATTGGTAGTTTGTGCAAATTTGGTAATCATCTTGGTACGATTGAAGAAATAGGGCTGAGGGCTACGCGTATCCGCACCCTTGATCGCTCTGTTATATATGTTGCTAATGCTAAATTTATTGATATGCAGCTTGAGAATATTTCTGAGCGTGAGCGTATTTCTTATCGACCTAAACTGATGCTTAGCGCTAATACCCAACAGCAAAACTTACAAGCTTTTATGACAGCCCTTCGTGAGCTTTTAGAGCAGCACCAGCATATTGCATTTGAACCTTGTAGAGTGCGTTTTAAAGGGTTTACACCTTGGGCTTTACAAATTGATGTACTAAGCTACGTAGAAACGGTTGACTTTGCATTTTATATGGAAGTAATTGAAGAGTTAAACCTTGCTATTCTAGGATTATTAAATGAGCATAATTGTGAATTGGCTAATCCAGAATTCGCGCGCGTTGGTGAATAGTTACTAAAAAAGGGTTAAATGAAAGTGGCTCTCATCTGTACACAACGCCTACACATTGTCGTGATTATTTGCACAGGACATATGTCCGCTTTGTTGAAAAATAATTGCATAAAATCTTCTAAATGCGGCGATGTTGCCGCTAATTGTTGTAAAAAATTTGTATATTTATAATTTTTAATGCAGTAAAAGTGTCATAAAGTGTTATAATCGTCAGCGTTCGTTCAGCCTCTTTACCTCGTTTTGCACTCTCGATTAAGAGGTCCGCGCAGCTTATTACAAGGCGCGAAAAATTGGCCGAGCCCGTCAAATGAATTGACGCAACATCATCACCGTTGAATAAGAGTGCATAAAAAAGGTTAAAACCCGACATGAAAGCAATGAAAAGATCTACGTTAGCAACACTTATCAATGCAACGTTGTTCTCTGCCGTAGCAGGTACTTCATTTTCAACTCTTGCTGCAGACGAAGCACCAGCAGCAAAAAACAACCAATTAGAAGTTATTCAAATCACTGCACGTAAACGTGTAGAGAATGCACAGGAAGTACCTGTAGCAGTATCTGCACTACAAGGTGACAGTTTAGACGCTTATAGCTCAGCTGGTATGGATATTCGTTTTATGAACGCGAAAATCCCAAGCCTATCAATCGAATCTTCGTTTGGTCGTTCTTTCCCACGCTTTTATGTTCGTGGTCTAGGTAACACTGACTTTGACCTAAATGCCTCTCAACCAGTTTCGCTAGTTGTAGACGAAGTTGTTCAAGAGAACGCAATTTTAAAAGGTTTCCCTGTATTTGACGTTGCACGTGTAGAAGTTCTACGTGGTCCACAAGGTACTTTATTCGGTCGTAATACACCGGCTGGCCTTGTTAAATTTGATACAGTTAAACCATCACAAGAATTTGATGGCTATGGCTCAGTATCTTACGGTAGCCGTGGCGCAGTTGATTTTGAAGGTGCTGTTGGCGGTGGCTTAACAGACCGTTTATCAACGCGTGTTTCTGTACTTTGGCAAGAAAAAGACGATTACATCGATAACCGTGCTCCTGGTTTTGAACAAGATGACGTATTAGGTGGTTACACTGAAAAAGCGGCACGTGTTCAGTTCTTATATGAAGGTGACGATTTCACAGGTCTTTTCAACTATCACGTACGTGATATGGACGGTACGCCAATCGCATTCCGTGGTAACGCTATCAAAGCAGGCACAAACAATTTAGCTGATAACTATGAGCACGATGTGGTTTACCACGATGCTGCTTCTCGTGCGACACAGCAAGTTGAATCTCAAGGCGCAAGCTTAAAGCTTGAGTGGGATATCAACGATTTAACTCTTACGTCAATCTCTGCATGGGAAAGTGCTGAAATCTATTCTCGCGCTGACATCGACGGTGGTTACGGTGCAAGCTACTTACCAGATATGGGCCCAGGTTTTATTCCGTTCTACTCTGAAAGTGCTGACGGTATTCCAGATCAAGACCAATACACGCAAGAACTTCGTTTATCTAGCAACTATGCTGGCGACGTTAACTTCCAAGTAGGTGTTTTCTACTTTGACGAAGCGCTAACAATCGAAAACTTCAGCTACGACACTTATGGTTCAACGCCAGGTGAGTTAAACGGCTATGTTATCCAGCAACAAGATACTAAAGCGTGGGCGGTATTCGGTTCATTAGATTACACAATCACTGACGACTTAAAAATCACTGCGGGTCTTCGTTACTCAGATGATGAGAAAGAGTTCTCAGCAGACCGTACTTTAAGCCCAATTGGTGGTAGTGCGTTATACCTTACAGAAAACCCAAGTGACGACCACGTTAGCTGGGATTTATCTGCTAACTACAAGATCAACGATGACGTAAACTGGTACGCACGTGTTGCTAACAGCTTCCGTGCACCAAGTATTCAAGGTCGTATCTTATTCGGTGACGAAGTAACTGTTGCTGAGTCTGAAACTGTGACGTCATTCGAAACAGGTATCAAATCAGACGTACTTGACGGCCAAGGTCGTGTAAATGCAACTGTGTTCTACTACACAATGGATGACCAACAATTAACAGCTGTAGGTGGTGGTGCAAACTTCAACCGTTTAGTTAATGCTGATAAGACAACTGGTTACGGTTTTGAGTTAGACACTGAGTGGGTATTAACTGACAACCTAAACGCTACATTTAACTTAAGCTACAACAACACTGAGCTTAAAGATAAAGACTTAGCCGTTGACGTATGTGCACAGTGTACTGTTACAAACTCATTAAACAGCGCAGGTCAAGCTGTCCTTGATGGTAACAGCTTACCGCACGCTCCTGAGTGGATCTCAAACTTAACTTTACGTTATAGCCGCGAAGTTGCTGACGGTGAATTCTTCACTTACGCTGATGTGTCTTACCGTAGCGAAATCAACTACTTCTTATATGAGTCAGTTGAGTTTGAAGGCAAGCCATTAACTGAAGTTGGTTTACGTGCAGGTTATGCTTGGGCAGAAGGCGACTACGAATATGAAGTGTCAGCATTCGTACGTAACATGTTCGACGAGCAGCAATCAATCGGTGCTATCGACTTTAATAACAACACAGCAATGGTGAACGAAGAGCGTTACATCGGTGCTGAGTTCAAAGTAAGCTTCTTCTAAGCTGAAATTAAAAGCCTATTAAAACCCGCTGTATAGCGGGTTTTTTCGTTTATAATCGCGTTTGTAACTGCTAAAGTGGCAGGATTAATTTAAGAGAAGAGAATTTCTATGGCTGGATTTTGGAACTACCGCGTTATTTTTTGTGAAGCAACAAAGGATGAAGCGGCACAATATCAAATTCATGAAGTTGAATATAACCTCAATGGTAAAGTAACCAATTGGTCTGAAACAGGAGCTGCTCCGTTTGGTCACACTGTTGAAGAACTAGAAGCAGATGCTGAGCGTTTAAAAACGGCTTTTTCTAAACCGATTTTAAAAGTAGTTAGAAAGCAACGAGGCTATGAGCTGGTCGATGTAGAAACAGGTGAAGAAGCGTTTGCTGAACCTCCGGCAGGCCTAACCGAGTAATTATATTGAATTATTTAAAGGTGCCATAGGCACCTTTTAGTTTTTAGATCGTAAAAGGAATGAGGATGACTTTAAAAGCGGTTTTGTTTGATATGGATGGCACTTTGGTAGATTCAGAAAGTGTGCATTTTAATATTTGGAACGACTTATTAGCGCCTTTTGGTGTGCAATATGATGAGACTACGTTTTGTCAGCGCTTTTCTGGTAGGCCAACCCTTGAAGCAGCTAAAGAGGTTGTTACCAACTATCAACTTAACATCAGTCCAGAGCAGCTAACAGATGATAAATATGCTGCATTTGGCCGTTTTGTCAGTACAAACTTACCAACTTTCATGCCGCACGCAAAAGCAGTGCTTGAGCAAGTAAAAGCCAGTGGTTTAAAAATGGCATTAGTAACAGGCAGTGCCAAAGATGAAGCTTATCCTATTTTAAAAGGCTATGGCATTTTTGACTGGTTTGATTGTGTGGTTACCAAAGATGATGTTAACAATCCCAAACCTGCTGGCGATCCATACCAATTAGCGCTTGATACGTTAAATATTACGGCCAATGAAGCCGTCGCAGTCGAGGATACGTTTACTGGTGTTACAGCCGCTAGCAACGCTGGTGTTGCTGTGTATGCAGTGCCTAATCACTTTACCCAAGAGCATGATTTTAGCAAAGCGGCTGGGGTGTTTAGTGATTTGCATGAATTTTATAAATGGCTAGAAACTAAACTATAATTAAACGGCTATTGCTAAACAGTTATTTTTAAGCAGTAATAACCAGTTAATACTTACAAATTTGCAAGGAAGCAATGATGGTTATGTTCACTCGTGCATTGGTATGCGCAATCTCGTTACTTTTGGCTTTCTCAGTAAAAGCTCAACAAGCTCCCTCAGTACTTTTGGCAAACGTCTATGAAGCCGAAAAGGTTAATGTATCTGACTATTTAGTTAGTGAAAAATATGATGGTGTACGTGCCATATGGACAGGTAAGCAATTAATTACCCGTAATGGTAACCCTATTAATGCTCCAACCTGGTTTACTGCGCCACTGCCTGATATATGGTTGGATGGTGAACTTTGGACCAAGCATCAAGATTTTGCCAAGGTCAGTGGTATTGTGCGATCGCAGCAACCTGTTGATAGCGAATGGCAGACCGTTAGCTATCAAATTTTCGACATGCCAAATGCCGAGTTACCATTTAGTAAACGCTATGAAAACTATTCACGCTTAGTTAGACAGCTAAATAGCCCATATATAAAAGCAGTTGAACAGAAGCACTTTGATAATAATCAACAGCTTAGTATGTTTATGGATGAGTTGATTGCACAAGGTGCCGAAGGCGTTATGCTGCACTTAGCAAAAGCGGAACACACCGCGGGTCGCAGTAATGTACTATTAAAATTGAAGCCTTACCTGGATGCTGAGGCTGTTGTTATTGAACACATAGCAGGAAAAGGTAAATATAAAAATATGCTTGGGGCGCTAAAAGTACGCAACAATGAAGGGATTGAATTTAAAATTGGCTCTGGATTTTCTGATCTGCAAAGAAAGTCTCCTCCAGCGATTGGCAGTACGATTACTTATAAATATCATGGTTTTACAAAAAATGGCTTGCCACGCTTTGCCAGCTTTTTACACGAAAGGCCATAGCGTCATTCAAAAATGGCCGCGACTGTGTTAAATTTCGCGGCCTTTTTAATGATGTATAGGTGGTAGTATGTTTGCAGGCTTTGATTATGGTAGTTCAAATTGTGCAATCGGTGTTTTAGATAACGAGCAACAAGTGTCTTTAGTACCCCTTGAGCAAGGCAAACAGTATTTACCATCAACCCTTTATACCCATCACAGTGCGTTGGTTGTTGATTTTGTCGCAAAACACCTTGCTGGCAGCTCATTTGAGCACGATTTTAAAACTGAGCGTCAAGCGCTTTTAAATACCATTCCCCGCATTAAATCAGATTTAGATATTCAAGCTGGAGATGACACCTTATTCATTGGTCGTGAAGCTATTAGCGAGTATGTGCAATTTCCTGAGGAAGGTTATTTTGTAAAATCGCCAAAGTCGTTCTTTGGCGCTGTGGGCTTAAAGCAAGGGCAAATTAATTTCTTTGAAGACATTGCTATGGCGATGATCTTAAAAATAAAACAACGCGCCGAGCAATCACTGCAAGAGTCATTAACAGAAACGGTAATTGGACGACCGGTAAACTTTCAATCAGTCGGTGGTGAAGAGTCTAATCAACAAGCGCTGGGTATATTAGAGCGAGCGGCAAAACGTGCTGGCTTTAAAGAGGTTTCATTTTTATATGAGCCATTAGCGGCAGGGATTGATTATGAAACCTCATTGCAGCAAGACCAAAAAGTATTGGTTGTCGATATTGGCGGGGGGACCAGCGACTGTTCATTCGTACAAATGGGACCAAGCTTCTGTCAAAAACAGTGTCGTGACAATGACTTTTTAGCTCACAGTGGTAAGCGTGTGGGAGGGAATGATTTAGATATTGCGCTGAGTTTTCATGGTTTAATGCCATTGCTTGGTTTAGGCACAGAGTTTAAATCTGGGCTGCCATTACCTAATCAACCGTTTTGGCAAGCATGTAAAATCAATGATGTGAATCTACAAAGCCAGTTTTATAGCGATGCCCATCATCGTGAATTATTGACCCAGCTGCGTGAAGTTAAAGAGCCAGCGCTATTTAAACGCTTAATTCAATTGCAGCAAAATAAGCAAGGTCACCAATTAGTACAGCAAGGCGAAGCGGCAAAAATTGCATTGTCGTCAGCGAATGAATTTACCACAGACTTGCATTTCTTAGATTCTGAATTAACTCAGTGTTTGACCTTAAATGATTTAGCCTTAGCTGTTGATGACTCGATAAGCCAAATAGTGAGCTTAGCTAAACAAGCGATTAAAGAGGCAGGCACAACGCCAAATGTCATTTACTTAACGGGTGGTAGTGCGCAATCACCTCTGATCAAGGCCGCGTTAAAATCCCATTTAGGTGATATTACTATGCTGAACGGGGATCACTTTGGTAGTGTTACTGCAGGTTTAACTAAGTGGGCGCAAAAGCTTTATAGCTAATAGCCCCCACTTTGAGATATCGACTTTAAGAATTAAAGAGTCACTTGGCGCGTTGCGAGGTATTTTTCGTAATCTGGCAGCGTGCGGCACAGCTCTGTTTCCATCATAGGTGAGCTTAATAGCATATCGGCACTGACTTCATTACAGGCAACAGGAATATTCCAAACAGCAGCTAAACGTAATAATGCTTTCACATCAGGGTCGTGTGGCTGCGATGCAAGTGGATCCCAGAAAAATACCAACATATGCACTTCATGCTCAGCAATTTTAGCGCCGAGTTGCTGATCGCCACCCATTGGGCCACTTAATAGCTTTATCACTTCAAGCCCTGTAGTGCGCTCAATTAAATGACCCGTTGTGCCAGTACCGTAAAGGGTGTGCTTACTTAACACATCTTGATGCTTTTCACACCAAGCTTGCAGCGCTGCTTTTTTACCATCGTGGGCAACGAGGGCTATATTTTTTTTGGCGGGGAGGGCTTGTTGTTTTTGTTCCATAAGTGCTCTTATATCAATAGGTTAATTGCTAAGGCAATAAATACTATGCCCGTGATCCGATCAATCCAAATTTGGGTTTGTGGATGCTCACGAAAATAGCTGGCTATCTTATCGCCGAAATAAATATACGTGCAGTCGATTGGAAAAGCAAAAAGCGGGTAGAGTAAACCAAAAAAAGCGAGCTGAAAGGTCGTTGAAGATAAACTTGGATCAACAAACTGTGGAATGAACGCAATAAAAAATAAGGCTACTTTCGGATTGAGGACCTCAGTCATCATCGCTTGAAACATCACATTTTGCTTTTTACTGGTGCTCACATGAGGTTTATCTTCACAGTGCGGTTCTGGCTGACTAAAGGTGTCCTTTAGTGTGATGATACCTAAATAACAAAGATAGGCGGCACCAAGGTATTGTACCGTTGTATACGCGACACTAGAGGCTTTAAGAATTGCGGTTAAGCCTACGACTGCAAAAAAGGTATGCACAACGCCACCGAGTGCAAAGCCAAAGGCACTTTGCATTCCGGCTTTACGGCCATTGGCAAAAGTTTGCGCCATTAAAAATGCATTAGAAGGGCCGGGGGCTACGGCAATTAAAAAACTGGCGCCTAAAAACGACAGTAACGATTCTGGATTGATCATTGGCACAAATTAAAAAAGCAGGTAACTGATTTTAACAAGCTTATTAAAAAAGAAAAAGCGGGCATTAATGCCCGCTCATATTGGTTTGGGGAAAGTTTTAAAAAACCACAGTGCTATTGTTTGAACAAACAGTTGTGCTTTGTGCTTCACATACTTGGTATGTGTAACTACCACCGCCTTTTGTTGTGATGGTATCTGTGTAGCTATTTGTGTTTGCTACAGAACCTACCAAAGTACCATTACGGTATACATCAACAGTACTAGTCGCTGCGCCACTCCAGCTTAAATCAACATAGGCTGTGCCTTTTGATTTATAACCAGATGCTGAAAGGCTAACTTCATCACCACCCGGTGTTGGATCGCCACCATTATTGCCGCCAGCACAGCCATTTGCAGTTAAATATGCATCCGCATCGGCTGCTTTAACAATACCGTGACCAAAGTACACATCGTGGCCAGCTGCGCCTTGGTCTTGTGCTGTTGCTTTTAATGCGTCACGAATTTCTGTACCTGTACACTCAGGGTGATTTGACCAAACGAGTGCTGCGATACCTGAAACGGCAGGTGTTGCCATTGATGTACCACTCATGAAACCGTAGTCACTAGTACCGATGGTAATATCAATCGTTGTACTTGCAAGCAGCGCTGAACGGTCTTCAAGTGCAGCACCTACAGCAGGAATCGTTGTATCGTTGGTATCACCTAATGTAGCGTATAACATGCCCGCTTCGTTATTGATGATAACAGCACCAATACCACCTGAGTTTTCACAGTTATTTACTTTGTCATAGAATGAGATATTACCGCGGTCAATCATACAGATTTTACCAGCTGCACCAGAATCAATGCTCTCAGCAGTACCCATGTAATAAGCAGTACCAGATGCATTACCTGAGTTTTCCATTGACGATGTTGGAAAGCCCGCGCCATCAGCAGCTAAGCTTGCAGAAGTTGCCATGCCTGCAGGGTAAGTAGACAGTGTATCAACACCACCTGCTGTCACTTCAACGCAGATAGTTTCATCTGTAGTAGCGCGTTTACCACGACCAGATGTACAGCTAGGAAATTGCGAGAAATCTGCAATTTGATTGTTCGCATCATTTGCACCAACCATCATTACAGATGAATAACCAGCAGGGTACGAGCGTACGCTGTTACCATCGTTACCCGCCGCAGCAACAACAAGACCGCCTGCATTAGTGAAATTAGCAAAGGCGTTAGACTCTGTGCTATTTGCACCACCACCACCTAAGCTCATGCTGATGATATTTGCACCTGCTTGAGAACATAAATCTGCTGCATGTGCTAAATCAGAAGAATAACCCCAACCTTCGGCATTGAATACTTTGATGATATGCATTGCAACACCCGGTGCCATACCAACTACACCGATATTGTTATCTGCAGCACCAATTGTACCTGCTACGTGAGTACCATGAGGGCCACCATTGTCATACCAGTTACCTGTGCCACTATCGTTGTCACCCGTGATATTACCCCAAATGAAGTCAGGGTTTGATGCATCAAGACCTGAGTCAATAACACACACCTTCATGCCCGCATTAGCATCAAAAGTTACTAGGTCAGCTTGTGATTGGTAAACTGCGTAAGGCGTTAATTGCTGCTGCATTGCATTACCAGCATCATCGTTATAAAGCGCCATTGGTACACGTTTTTGGTCTTCTTCAATCAGTTTGATATGTGGGTTATTAAGCAAGCCTTTAATGCTTGCTAAATCTTGACCGGTAAATTGTGCTGCAATAAAGCCATTACCGTCGACTTTTATATCACCGCCGAGTTTTTTAGCGAGTGCTTTAACTACGCCTTTTTTGTTGTTATCTACTTGTATGATGAAGCGATCGTTTGCTGCATTTGCTGTACCCGCAGCACAAAGGCCACTTAGGATTAGAGCTAAAGCTAATTTATTCTTTTTCATAAATAGTATCCCTGACATATTGTTTGGTTAACTTTGCGTTAACGAGACTAAACAATAAATTAACGAAAGTATGGGTACAAGGTAAATTACTCAGAAAAACGGAACAATTTATTCTATAAAAAGGCTTTTTATAGTTTATTGGTATAACAGGAAGTCTAAACGGGTAAATAAAGTATAACAATTCTCATTTACCCGTATTTAGTATAAAAGTGCGGGTGAACTTTTTTATGATAGTTGCTTATACCTAAATAATAGATACGCAAATGGTATGAGCAATAAAAAGTGTACCCCAATCAGTGATGGGGTTGTTAAATTTAGAAACTGTGTAAGAAATACCAGTAAGCTGGCACCACTCATTTGCATTACACCAATAAGAGCTGAAGCGGTGCCTGCTTGTTTCGAAAACATACTTAATGCGCGACCAGCTGATGAGCCAAGTGTCAGTGCAAAGCCAAATGCAGCAATAAACATAGGAAACATTAATGCCAGAGCAGTGCGTTGTTGGTTTAGTGCCAACATTAAGACACCAGATATAACAAGTAATAAGAGACCAGCTTTTAATGCGCGCTTTGGTTGACGTTTGATGTACAGCGGCATAATAAAGCTGGCAACAATGCTTAATACTGCATTACAAGTAAACCAGAATGTAAAATCGCTAACACTGCCTCCTAATTCAGTAATAAGCCAACCAGGTGCTAATGTTACAAACACTAATATAGCCGACATAGTTACTAAACAAATTAAGCTATGAAATAAAAACAAAGGTGTGCTAATAATCGGAATAAAACGACGTAAATCAAGCAGGTGACCGCTGTAAATGCTGTCTGCAGGGCGTGTTTCTTTGTACATTAACAAAGTTATGAATAAACCAATTAGCGCAAAGCCAGCCATGAATAAAAAGTTCATGCGCCAACCAAACTGTACTGTGAGCCAAGCACCGAGAATAGGCGCAAGAGCGGGAATAAAGCAGACAATACCATTGAGATAAGTAATGATTTGGCCACTTCGTTCACTACCAAACCTATCTCTTACGATGGCAAATGCCACCACAAACGTAGCGCAAGCTCCTAAACCTTGTAAGGCCCTTGCTACCATAAGGCTTGCAAAATCAGGTGCCAGATAAGCGCCAAAAGCAGCTAAACCATAGATTATAACACCTGCTAAAGCCACGGGTTTACGACCGAATTTATCAGCTAACGGGCCAGCAATGAGTTGGCCAAGCCCTACAGTTAACATAAATATGGCTACAGTTTGTTGTACTTGCTTTTCTGAAGCATTGAACTGTTCAGCAATAGTAGGAAATGCTGGAAGGTAAATATCTATTGCTAATGGACTAAATATAACCAGAAGGCCTAGGATGAATAATAGACTTAGGTTTTTGTGTTGGCGTGACTGCATTCGCTCTCCTTTAAAACGGTATTTTATGTGCCCCTAAAGGAAAAGAAAAGCATTCACTTAGCGAAATGTGTAATCATTAAAACTGCTTACAAAAATTTTCCATTTCGCTATCTGGTCTGATGTGTTAGCTTTTTATCTCACATCATAAAAAGAATGGATAAACGTCGTGAGCTCACAATCATCATTATTAAAAATTTGGACTAAATGCCAGTCATTACCAAAAGGGAAGTGGTTATTTAGTAAAGCGGTGTGTTTTAAAGCCCCTTATTTTGGCTCAATAAAACCATTGATCACAGATTTGTCAGCAGGGCATTGCAGCGCAATCGTTAAAAATCGCCGAGCAATTCATAATCATATTGGTACTATCCATGCCATTGCTCAGTGTAATGTAGCAGAGCTTTGCGCAGGCTTAATGGTGGATGCAACTGTACCTGCCAAAACACATCGCTGGATCCCAAAGGGGATGACGGTAAATTATTTAGCGAAAATTGATACTGATATGCGTGCAGTCGCACAGATTGAGGTGCCAAACGAGTGGTTAGATAAGCTAGATATCGTTGTCCCGGTGAAGGTTTATAATAGCCGCGATGAGTTAGTGTTCACCGCGGATATTACGATGTATGTAACGGCTAAAAAACGTTAAGACTTATCAGCGGCTTGTTTGTTCACAAACGACAAGTCGTTGCTATCGTCAGGGAGTATTGATGGGCTACTTTCATCGCTTGAGCTTGGCTTGATAGGAGCAATTTTGTCTTCTTCATGACGATGCTTTAAGCTGCCTTCGATATTGGCACCTGCTTCAATACTTAATGTATCGTGAAACACATCACCGTGAACTTGAGCCGTACTTTCTATGGTTACCTTATTCGCAATCAAGGAGCCAATGATCTTGCCTTTTATTACGACACTATCTGCTTCTATAAGACCTTCAACCATGCCTGTTAGGCCAATAACAAGGTGTTTTACTCTTAAATCACCGTCAATACGACCATCAAGTTGAACTTCACCTTGGCTTACTAAAGTGCCAGTTAAGCGAACATCTTCTGCAATAATAGAGGGAGTATGGTTTGTTCTTTTTAAAGTAGAGCTAGTTGAGCTAGCTGGAGCTTGTTTTTTTTTACCGAACACGAGAAAGCGCCTTTGTTATTTTAACTGGGTTGACATGCTTGCCATTTACTAAAACTTCGTAATGTAAATGAGTACTTGTACTGCGACCTGTACTACCCATTAAGCCAATAACGTCATCTTTATTAACTGTTTGGCCTTTTTTTACTTTGATTTTATTTAGGTGGCCAAAACGTGTGACAAAACCGTTTTTATGCTGAAGTTCAATAAAGTTGCCGTAGCCACCGTTTCTTCCTGCGCGAAGTACGGTTGCATCTGCGGGGGCAAAAATTTCGGTTTTATGCCAGCCAGCTAAATCAACCCCTTTATGAAATGCTCGACGGCCATTCATTGGATCTTTTCTCAGACCAAAGCTACTGGATATATAATAATCTGCAGCAGGGAGGGTTTGCGGTAATTCACTTAACAGGTTTTCAAGGTTATTAAGCGCTAGCAATTTATCTGCAATCGTTAGAAATTCAGCGGGAATTTTTGACTCGTCAAATAAATCTAAAGGACCACCTTGGGCTGTGTCGCTTTCGTCAGTTGCGCTTCGGACAAGCGCATCATTAAGCCCTGCACCTTCAAGCATTGCTAAAATTTCTTGATGGCGTTGTTGGATTTGTTGCTCGAGCATGCCAAAAGTGTAGTTATAGCTTTTATCAAGTCGTGCTATACGCTCTGAAAAGCTCTCAAGTTGCATTGCTTGTTTAGGGTGTTCATCTTCTAACGGTGCATGAAACTCTTCGGCATGTTCTTTAATTGGGAGCAGTACCGGCTCGATACTGCCCTCAGAAGTGGTTTTATTGATTGATTCAGGTAATGACTCAATCATGCTTTGTAATAACGCTTGCTTTTGCTCTAGAATGGCCAACTGTTCTACTTGTTTTTGGTATGTAAGTTGTTGTTGAGCATGCTTTTTTTGCCATTCTTGTTGCTTGCTAAGTTGTGATTGTTCAATGCTGGATATTTGATCGGCTTGCGAAATGATTTGCAGCGTCGAAATGCTCAACCAAGCAACTGCTGTTAATACAATTAAAAACGTCGTTAGCTGTAACCAAGGCGCAAGAATAAGGTGCTTTACTTCGCCGTTCTGACGGATCAACAGCTGCCTAGCTGGAAAAAACGTGCGATAAAAAGACTTAAGTTTAACTAACATAGCGTATAAAAAATGACTAATAACCGAGTTAAGATAGCAATATGATTCAAAAAAGCTAGCAAAAATTTGTAACCCAGTTATAAAAAATGCAAAAAAAAGGGCAAAAATTGCCCTTATAACAAATGATTACTTTTATTTTGCAGGTAACACTGTACCTTCAACTGAACCAAAGCCAATGCGTGTAAAACCGTCTTTTTCACACCAACCACGCATAATTACGTTATCGCCGTCTTCTAAGAAAGTACGTTGCTCGCCATTCGCTAGAGTGATCTTTTCTTTACCACCGCGAGATAGTTCTAGTAATGAACCGGCTTCTTCATGCTCAGGACCAGACTGCGTGCCCGAACCCAACATATCGCCCGGTTGGAAGTTACAGCCATTTACTGTGTGGTGAGCGACCATTTGCGCAACTGTCCAGTAAGAGTGCTTGAAGCTTGATTTAGATACCTGTGTTGGTGCTTCACCAGCTGCACGCATCTTTTCAGTTTCAATTTGCACATCCATTTTGATATCGAATGCACCAAACTCACGGTTATGAGCTGACTCTAAATAGTCCATTGGTTGAGGATCGTTTTCGTCACGTGTCCAGTTTGTTCTAAATGGTGCCAGTGCTTCTGTTGTAACAATCCAAGGTGATACTGTCGAAGCGAAGTTTTTCGCAAGGAATGGACCTAATGGTTGATATTCCCACGCTTGTAAGTCACGCGCAGACCAGTCATTAAATACACAGAAACCAAATACGTGGTTTTCAGCATTTTCGATGGCAATTGCATCGCCTAATTCATTCCCTTTACCAAGGTAAATGCCTAACTCAAGTTCGTAGTCTAGGCGTTTACAAGGGCCGAATGAAGGTACTTCTGCATCTGGTGCTTTGGTTTGACCGTTAGGGCGGTGGAACGTTTGACCTGAAACATCAATTGACGAAGAGCGGCCGTGATAACCGATTGGTACCCATTTGTAGTTAGGTAGAAGTGGGTTATCAGGGCGGAACAAACTACCTACTGCTGTTGCGTGATAAATAGAAGTATAAAAGTCAGTGTAATCACCAATGCGACACGGTAGCGCAAATTCGATGTCTGCTTGAGCAATAAGCGCTTCGCTTAATTGTGCTTGCTCACTGGCACCCTCACGGAGTGCTTTTGATAGGGCAAGACGAAGTGCCGACCAATACTGCTGACCAAGGCCCATAAATTCATTTAATGTAGCTTGGCTTGCTGCTTTAACAGCAACCTGTGCATCACCAGAGAATAAACCAAGTTCGTTTACTTTCGCTAAATCGATAACTTGGTCACCAATTGCTACAGCGCCACGGAACGCTTCGTCTGAATTTTTACGACGTACTTCTGCAAAAGGAAGGTTTTGAATTGGGAAGTCACAGTTCGCTTCGTTAGCAGATGCAACCCAGCTTTTTAAATTAATATCGTGGGTTTCGTTAATTAGGCTCATACTCTTTCCTTATTTGTTCGCGCTGATTTATTAGTTATCTATATGGAGGCAATCAACGCAATTTAAACAGTTACTTTAAAAACAGAATTCAAAACGAGAAAAAGCAGCGTGTGAATATACCCAAACCACACGCTGCTTTTTATTCATTATGATGATTTAGATTACACCACGGCGCTCTTGATCACGTTCGATTGATTCGAAAAGCGCTTGGAAGTTACCTTCACCGAAACCGCCGTCATCTACACGTTGGATCATCTCGATGAAGATAGGACCGAATAGGTTCTTCGAGAAAATTTGCAGTAGGTAACAGTTTTCGCTTTGGCTATCTACTAGGATTTGATGCTTACGGATCTTCTCTTTGTCTTCTTTAACCCAAGGCACACGGTCAAAAATGGTGTCGTAGTACTCAGGGATGATATCAAGCGTCGCAATCGTTGATTGGTCAAGCTTATCAAGTGAGCTTACTAGGTCATTGGTAAGGAATGCTAAATGCTGTACACCCGGACCATTGTACTCATTTAAGTACTCATCGATTTGGTTGTTGTTGTTATCTTTACCTTCGTTGATTGGAATCGAGAAAGTGCCGCACGGTGATTTAAGTGCGTAAGATAATAACGCTGTTTTTTGACCTTTAATGTCGAAGTAACGTACTTCGGTAAAACCAAATACGTCTTTATAGAAGTTAGCCCATGTTTCCATCGTACCTTTGTAAACGTTATTGGTTAAATGGTCGATACGGATGAAGCCTTTGTCTTCAACAATGTTTTGTTCGCTTAGATCTTCGAAGTCTGACTCATAGATAGACCCTTTGTCGCCAAATTGCTCAATGAAATAGATTAAGCTGTCGCCGATACCGTAGATAGCTGGGTAAGGTAAATCTTTGTGTGTTGAATCTGTGGCAGGTTTTGCACCGCGCTCAACAGCAACTTCGAATGCTTTTTGTGCATTCTCTACACGCCAACCCATAGAACAGATCGCTGGACCGTGGCTTTTAGCGAATTCAGCAGAGAAACCATCACGCTCATTGTTTAGTAAGAAATGAATGTCATGCTGGTTATAATAAACAATGTCTTTACCTTTGAATTTTTTTAGCTTTGAAAAGCCAAAATCAGTAAACACTTTGTCCATGTAATCTGCATCTGGTGTTGCGTATTCAGTGAATTCAATGCCCACTAGGCCTAACGGATTATTTACTTCGCTCATTGTCATTACTCCCGCAATTATAAGCACTGCGCTAAAAAGAATTATTGTTCTGTAATGAGCGGATGATTAACCAGAATCTTAATAAGGGGAAGATCTCGACTACATTTAGTCAAAGCAGCCTTTGTAAATTAAATGGGACAATGATTTTAATTTCAGCAATTGCAGTTTCAAAGGCAATGAACAGGGCGCTACTTTGACTAATGGATGTCATCCTTTACTTAAGTTATCTATTTGTTTTAAATAATTAATTTCAGTATTTGCAAGGCGATAAAAAAGGCCTGAAACGGCCTTTTTCATTAAGTTGATTGTATAGTTTAGTTTACGGTTTGGCGCGCTTTGTTAAAAAACTTGCTACGTTGTTGTAACCAAGGGTTACTCATAATTTGTGGTGCAGCTTGATAATGACGCTCAACCACTTGATTTAGGATACGGGTTGATTGCGTAAAATTAAGTTGCTGTTGCGCAGCACCCATATTGGCAATTTCAGCATCAGTCATCGCACGACCAGCAAATAACAAGGCGTTTAAGTAACCCGGCTTAGTTTCGTAGTCATTATCGGTTAAAAGCAGCGCCGCGTTGTTAATTGCCCAGCGTTCATCAATTTCACCTTCATCTTTAAAACCAATTAGCTCGCCATCAAGGTAAATTTTTAGTGCACCATTGTTTGGAGCAGCATAAAACACAAAGGCAATACGATGCCAACTGTTAGCAGGTACTTCACCAAAATAGCCGCTGTCGGTGGTGGCAATACCAATGGCGTTATCTCGGCTAACGTATAGGTCTGCGTCATCACTATTAGTCATATCGGTTTGTAATAATGAACGCCACTCATTGGTGCTTTGTTCTGGCCACATAATATCCATCACTAAGGTGTAATCAGCGATAAACCCTTCTGTTTGGTAATCACCGTTGGCAGCACTATTGGCCGTTAAGATTAAGCCTTGGGTAGGGCTATGGCGAGCGAAAGCTAACACGCCTGAGCCACCATTTGGTAAATCAGCAACGTCAAGCTCTGAGGTGGTGGCAAATTGACTATTCTCTGGCCCCCAGTTTTTGTCTTCAGGGTCATAAAAGCTGAGTGTTGCGGGGCCAAAGTCACTACTAAAACCTTGCTCTGGGTTATTAAAATTCCATACTGTGACTGCATCATCCGTTTTACAGGCGTTAAGTGTGTTATCGGTGTCAATATATAAACATTGGCTGGTGCGTGATCGCGCGTAGTTATCAAGCAACCACCAACTTTCAGCGACCATTTGGGCTTCTAGGCTTGGCAGAGTAGGAAAGAACAACCCAGTATTAAGCGCCGGGCCTTTAAATAGGGCAACCTGATAAGTGCTTGCATCGTTAATGTTATCTGGCACTAAAGAGACCCATTCAGGCTGGCTTGCAAGCATAGTTTTTAATTGGCTACCAGTCACCGCGATTTGATAAATGGCATTAAACCCTGAGGTATTTGATGGCTGGCGTTCAACCTTAAACGCGGCATGAAAGTCTTCTTGGGTTAATGTACCCGGTAGCCAGCGATCTTGTACTTGGCTTGCATCAAGCAAGACGGCATCAATAGCAGGGAACTGCTGCATAGTCGCTTTGGCTGTAATTGCAGTGAGTTCTTCTGCGGTTGGGTAATTTTCTGAAACGGCAATTTCGGTGTTTGCATCTGGCGCATAACGACCCATGATTTCATCGATGGCAGTTTTAGTGCTTTCATCTAGGGTCGTAATGCTGGTTGTTGCTACGGTATTATAATCAACATCAGCAAGAGTTTTGTCTTCAAGGTTAAAGGTTAAGGTAAGATCAGTTAGCCCTTGTGCAAAAAAGTTTGGCTGAATAACAATGCTGCCGTTATCTAAGGTTTGATAACTTTCACCGCCATGGGTATGCCCACCAAGCACTAAATCAATGCCCGCTACATTTTGTGCAATTCGGGTATCTGTGCCTTCACCTAAGTGACTTACCATCACCATGTAATCAACATCTTGACGGTATTGGTTAACAATCTGCTCCGCCACTTCTTGCCATTGCCAATTCATTTTGAAATTAGCGATAAAATCGGGAATTGGATCGTCTTCAACTGGTTCATCAAGTTCATTCCAAGGCACTGAAGTCATGCCAAAAAAGCCAATTCGAAGACAACTAACTTGAACAACTGAAAAATCGACACCGGCAAACGGCGTATCATCGCTACCATCATATTTGGTATTACTTGATAACACGATAGCATTATCGTCATCGGCAAAATCTAGCAGTTGCTCTGGTCCCCATGCATAGTCGTGGTTACCAATCACACGTACGTCAAAGGCCATGGCTTTTATTGCTTCGACAGTGGCTAACCCTTGTGATGTTTGTTCAGCTACGGTGCCTTTTTCATAATCGTCGCCGCCATTGGTAAATAAGGTATTTGGGTTTTCAAGTTTGGCATTGTCGTAGTAACTGCGAATACGGCTAAATAACTGCTCTTTAAAGCCAAAGCGCGCGTGTAAATCAGCAACATGGATAAAGCGTACAGTTTGGTTACTGGTTGTGTCACTACATTGCTCGCCAATGGTTTTACTTACTGCAGGCACGGTGCGCGACATTAAAGCAAAACTGCCAAATTCAGTGATAGCGCTGACTGCAAATCCATCGTCGCTTAGCTCAGTGGTTAGTGTTTGCCATTGCTCATCGACTAACTGCACTATGCTAAAGGCAAGGTTAGTTTGCTCATTTGGTAACTTAATCGCTAAACTTAATGGTTCAGCAAATATCAGGTTATTGGGGCGAAAAGTATGAATTGCGGAGACAATACCTTGCTCTATATCTGTGCTTGAAGCGGTTGTTTCAGTGTAAGTAAACGTGGTATCTGTTGTAACCGTGTTACTTGTTGCGTTAAGTGTGACATCGCCTTGTGCAAATTGTGCGGAAAAACCATTTTCAACAGAAATAATTAAACCAGACTGATCAGGAGCTGTTGCGACTTCTTTTGTTGTTTTATCGCCACCACATGCTGTCAGTAATAAGCTAGTCAGAATAATGACCAGTAGTTGAGTGTTTAAGCGCACTTGCTCAGTTCCTTTGCAAACCAAATTAATATCGGAATATAGTATCAGTTTTAAGGACGCAGAGGGAATAGGGAAGAGAGAAATACCCCGCAGCGGGCGCTACGGGGAATAAATATTATTGCTTTTCAGCTGTCACTTCTAGCTCTTCAGCTAAGATGTGCTCAGTAGTTTGTGGCTCATGTTGGCCTTCAGCTCCATGCATCCAAGCTACTAGTTTGTCGCTTAGTAAGTACATGATAACAGCAGAAAGAACCGCTGTTGCGCCTAAACCAATGAAGATACCCATAGCGTTATCTAGCGCTTCTTCACCTTCACCTAGGAATGAACCTACGAAACCAGCAATCTTGTTTGCAACCGCTGTACATAGGAACCAAATACCCATAAGCATTGAAGCTAAACGTAGAGGTGCAAGTTTACTCACCATAGATAAACCAATTGGCGATAAACATAACTCACCTAATGTGTGGAATAAGTAGAATAATACTAACCACATCATGCTGATTTGTAAGTGCTCACCTTGACCTTGTGTCATAAGCGCTAGGATCATAGTGATGAAACCAAGTGCTAAGAAAATAAGTGCAATAGCAAACTTAACTGGTGAATTAGGTTCACGTTTATCAAGCTTTAACCAAATAATGGCAACTAAAGGTGCAAATACAATAATGAAAATTGAGTTTAAAGATTGGAACCAAGAAGCTGGCACTTCAAAACCAAGTAACATACGGTCAGTGTAGTCGTTAGCAAACAAGTTCATAAGACCACCTGCTTGCTCAAAGCCCATCCAGAAGATAATGCTGAATACACTCATAGTGAAAATAACTTTGATGCGGTCAGTTTCAACTTTAGTCAGTGGCTCTTTAGTGTTTGATTCAGATTGAGCTTGTGAAAGCTTAGCCGAAGGTACAACACCAATATCGCCTAAGTATTTGTTACTTAATGCAAGTTGCATAAGTACAGAGATCACCATACCGATACCCGCTACGATGAAGCCCCATTGCCAACCCATTGCTGCTGCAGCATAACCTGCAACAAGTGGACCTAATGCACCACCTAAGTTAATACCCATGTAGAAGATAGTGAACGCGCCATCACGACGTTGGTCGCCTTCTTTATATAGGTCACCTACCATGGTTGAGATATTTGGTTTAAATAAACCGTTACCTAAACAAAGCAGTGTTAAACCAATGTAGAAAACATTTTCTTCTTGGCCAGCTAAATAGCTGTGAGGAATACCCATAGTGAAATGACCCGCAGCCATTAATAAACCACCAAGGATAATCGCTTTACGTTGCCCTAAAACATTATCAGCTAACCATCCACCCAGTAACGGTGTTATGTAAACAGCCATAGTGAAGGTACCGTAAAGGCTTAGTGCATCGGCATTTGACCAGCCAAAACCACCTTCTTGCACAAGAGCAACTAAATATAATACTAAAATAGCGCGCATGCCGTAATAACCGAAACGTTCCCACATCTCTGTGCCGAACAACAGGAATAACCCCTTAGGATGCCCTAAAAAGTCACCTGCTTTAGGTAATGAACTCATATTTACTTCCTAACTCTAAGATTTTTATTGAGGCCTTATTGTTTTTGCTTTAGTCGTTCTATATTTAGAATGAGTGAACGGGTGGCCATGTTTTTTGATGCAGCTAAGATAATGGTTTGTTGCTCAAGTTTTGTACTTGAAGGAAAGGGACACACCCTTATCCTAGCTACAAGTGCGCTACAGTATACATAGACCTTATGGTGAGGGGAAGATCTTGCGACACTTCCCCTATGTAGTGCGATAGTTAGTAGTTTGCATAAGGCACTACAGGTTTACCCGGGAAAGCCAGCTCACTGTAGACTGGATTAAAGTAATAACGGAAATACAACTGACCGTAGTTCGGCTCATAAAAATCGGCTCTATCTAGGTTAAAATAACCGCCAAAGAACCAGTGGGGCGTGAACCTGTATTCAAAGCTTGCCCCTAAGTTATACGATAAACCACTGCTGGTATCGCCCTCAAAGTAAGGCACAACACCCGTTACAGCAGTTTGTGCCTCAGCTTGGCCTTGTAAAATAGGGTCGTTCGGGAAAAACGCGATGTCGTCTGTGGTGGTGGTTGACCAAGATACCCCAGCACGAAGCCTATAAATAAAATTATGACCAACCCGTTTATCAAAAATAACAGGTAAAGATGCACCCAAGTAGTTTTGTGGGCTGTAATAGCCTCCGTGCCCCCAGGTTTCTTCACTTAAATTATACTTATATGACCAGTGCAATAAGTTAAGTCCTAGGCTTAATTCAGTGTTTCTTTCACGAATATAGCGATAATAACTACCACCCATTAGGCTGTAGCTTTGGTTATCTTTAACGTTTTTACCTTGCAAGATTTGATAGTTGGTACTTGCCCAAAAACCCCAGTCTAGGCCTAGGTCATGGGATAGGCTAAGTTGTAATTGTGTTGCTCTAACGCCACCCCATACTTGGTTGGTAAAGACATCTTCTAACCCCGCATACGATAATACAGAGCTGGTGACTGGGCGTTTATTAAACGTGACGCCATAACCAAAATCGCCTAAATCACCTTTGTAATTAACGCCCCACACAATGTCTTCGACTAAAAAGCCAAGTGGGGTAGTGCCAATATCAAAGCGCCATTGTTCATTTTGCCAGGCAAGGCCAATATCCGTGCCTTGTTGCTCTGGTTTAATTGTTAAAAATGGACAGTCAAAAATACACAGAGCCCCTTGTCCATAGCGACTGCCTGCAAAGGTTTCATCAAAGCGGGTTTCTTGGCTCGATATTGTCATCGGGTCTAGTTTAACAATCCCTGTGCCACCCCAAAGTGGAAAACCAGCTTCAATAGGTGTTGCACCAGCGCCAAGAGTTGACTCATTTTGCGTACTGGTTTGGCTGCTTAGGTTGATTGCTGCAGTGATATACGCCTGCTCATCGCGCTCGATGCTTTGCAATTGACGTTTGGCATTATTGACATACCAAGCTTCATTTTCATCAAGGGCATACAGCTCATAGTTCTGCTCATCAGTTAAATTGCTTGTTGCAGTTTTTTTATCAACGGCTGCACGGTACCAGCTTTGTGCAAGCGTAGTTTGTTGTTTAGCTTGTGCAACTGCTGCCGCTTGATAATAGAGCTCTTGGTTATTGTTTGATTTAGCCAGCAACTGCTCAGCGAGATTAATGGCACTTTGTGTATCTGTAAATTGTTCAAGTGCGGTCATTAATTGCTGTTGACGATAACTTTGCTCAGTTGAAACTTGATTAATTTGCCCAGCAATGATGCGATCAGCTAAATCATCTCTTTGCTGCTGACGAGCAAGTGTCGCAATAGCTAAAGCAGTATCCGTTGACACAGTTTGTCCTTTTGCGGTGTGCTGCTCAAAGCGAGTAATAGCCTCTTTGTTATTGCCTTGCTCGATATGAGCATTGATCAGCGCCTCTGCCAGTTCTGAGTTATCTGGGTATTGCGTTGCAAGTTCAGACAGCTTAGCAACTCTATGATTATTATCAATAAAACGATTAATATAACTAACTTGCAGTGCTAACCATTGTGATTGATCAGCATCGGTTGCGTTCCTCGGCAGTTGATAGTCTGCAAACCAGCTCTCAGCGGCAATTTTATCGTTACTTTCAATTAGCCAATTTGCATAAGTCATATGCCAATAAGGGCTCAAGCTTGGGTCACGAGTAAGGGCTTTCTTCAGTTGCCTAATCGCATACTGTTGCTCATTGATTTGCTGCCACTGGCTGGCAAGCTCAGCTTGCATTAAAGGCGTTAATGGTTGAGCTTCTAACTCGGTGAGCTTATAAATCACCGTGGCTTTATTAGTCGCTGTATTGTTGGCAGAGAGTCTTTCAAGCTTAGTATTAATGCTTAGCTGCTCTGTTAGTACATTAATTTGTTCAGTACGTGCGTTATTTGGAATGTAATCTAAGGTTGCCAGTGCGCCTTGGTAATCATTCAGCGAACGTAAAAATAAAGCATGGCTGTAGCGTAGCTCGGCATCTAACGGAAATTGCCACAAGGTTTTTTTATAAAGTGCTTTGGCATGATCAACCAAACCCTGTTGTTGATATAAGTTTGCAAGGTCGTAGTAAAGCCAGCTTTGGCGAGGGCTTTGTTTGATTGCTACCAGTAATACATCAACCGCTTCATCAAGCTTGCCTTGCGCTGTAAGTTCGTCTGCACGGGCTCGTAATTGTTGGGTTTGTAAGAGGGTATAATCCTCAGCAACCAATGCCTGTTGCTGACGAGTTAAACCATTATAAAATTGATGGCTACGTGCATAATTACCATCAGAGGCAGTTAATTCAAGCATGGCACGCAAAGTAGGCTGTTGTAGGGGATCATCTTTTAGCACTTGCTTATAAAGGTTCATCGCGTTTTGGTATTGCCCAGCTTGTTTGGCAAGTTCTGCGCGGTAAAACAACACGGTATTAGGGTCTTCATTTAACGTATCTGCTAAATCAAGCTTAAGATCAGCCTGTTTTAATTCATTGCTACTGATGGCCGATTTAGCTTCATCTATGTATTGCCAAAAACGTGCGGTATTGGCGAGACCTTTTAATACCGTTATGCGATTTGCATCTATGCTGTATTTTTGAGCTTTTTTAAAGTACTGGTAGGCATTGGCATTTCTGCCTTGCCTTAGGTTCAGTAAACCTAGGCTGTTGTATATTTCGGGGTCATCTGGGTGACCCTGCAAGGCGCGTTTAAATAGCGCTTCTGCCTTTGTAAAATTTTGCTTTTCTAGTTCGACACTGCCTTTTTGCCATGTTTTGAAAGCTGGATCGGCTTGTTTTTTTAGCTCCGCTTGGTAATCCTTTTTAAAATCATTAAATTGAAGTTTTCCCTTACTGCTGAGTGGGAAAGCATCTAAATACTGCTCGTAAGCGTGAAGCGTGTTTTTATCAAGAGGCATCGCCTTTAGTGTTGATAGCCATGCACTTTCTGCTTCAACGCTGTAAAAATTACTATGGGCATAATGACTTAATAGATCCAAGCCTTGTTTATTTGTTGGGTTTTTACTTAATAGATGGCGCGCATAGGCAAGTTCGATACGACCGCTGTGCGGATATCGAGACATTAAGGAGCGATAGCCATTTAAAGCATACTCATATTGTTCATCGTCTTGCGCAAGCCAGTTAATATGCTCAAGCTCAAATTCAATACTTGGGTAGGTTGATTTAAATAAGCGGTTATAAATTTTCACAGCCTCAATATACTGACCTGCACGAGCACGTAAACGGGCTTGTTGGATAACCGCCTTGTCTTCGTTATCGACCCGAATAAGCAATGCAATGCTGGCTACACATGGGTGTGATTTTTCAGACAGTTCACTCAGTCGTGAACGTGCTTTTTTCGTTTCTTTAAGGGCATACAAAACACGTATTTCAGCACATTTTACTTGGGTGTTTTGCGGCGCAATACTTAACAGTTTTTCTAAGCTGTCAGACATTAATTGCGTATCGCGCTCGACTTCACCTAAATGTATTTGGCTAATTAGCCAATCAATAGACTGAGTATTAAGGTCTTTATTTGTTGCTGCGAATGCACTGGAGCTTGCTAAAAACACAGCAAGTAGCCACTTTATTGGCATTTATTGCTCCAGTTGGTTGTTAAGGCACCGTTTTTATCAAGACTAAAACGTTTTGTCATAAAACTATTGCTAAATAGGTAAAGTACACTGTCGTAGTATCGATTAGTTGTAAAGCGTGTATCCATCATCAGTGTTTGTTGAATAGCACCGACAGCTTGTGATTGATTCTCAGTTTCTAGAAGAGGCAGCATTGCAGCGCTAAATCCTGTTGGGCCTGTGCCACGAGTTTTACCGTTAATAGCATTAGTTTGTAATGGCACTTTACCAGATGCAGTTACGCTATTGGCCATGGGTTTGAACTGCTGCATAAGTGCTGTTTTGTATTTTGCATCTTCGGCCATCATACTAGCCCAAAGGTAAACACGAATAGCATTATAGCTCCCTGTTGGCGGCGCATGTTCATCATGATAAAAACCCTTATCGGTATTGTAATTAACCCAATCAGGACTGAAACCTTTGGGAGCAGTGCTAATTAGCATGTCTGCGGAGTTATCATGTAATTGCAGCCACGGTGAATGAGGGTATAACTGGCTAAATTGGGCCAAAATAAATAATGGCGCATAACTAGGGTTTAGTTTCCAATGTGTTTCTTTCTCAAAGCCGTTTGGCCCTGGCAATAATGTGAGGCCAAGGTTGGGAATATAGGCTGTTTCTTCGCGAATAATGCGTTCAGCCATCACTGAGCTAAGTACTGCGTATCGTCTTTCATTCCATAAAATAGCAGCTTGTGACAGGGTGTAAGCAATCCATAAGTCTGAATCAGAAGCGGGGTTAGAGTCTAAAATTTGTGGTTGATTGTTTTTAATCCCCCATTGCCATGCGGGTAAGCGTGTACTTAAGTCACCCTCAGAAAGCTGCACTTCGGTCCACTCGAGTAACTTATCAAAGCTTGCTTTGTCATTAGCAAGTAAAGCGAAAAAAAGTGCGTAAGACTGTCCTTCTGAAGTCGTTATATCGTATTGAGAGCCTAAATCGATCACGCGACCTTCAGGCGAGATAAAGTGGTGTTTAAATGTATTCCATTGAGGCCAAGCCGCGCAGTTTTGCTCGGCTGACACATTGATAGACAATGTCAAAACGAATAGTAAAGAAGCAAATATTTTCATTATGCGTTATCTCCTTCAGATAAACGTTTTTTCGTTAGTAGTGCCAACAATCGCCAAAAAATAAATGAAATAAGTAATAATGTAATAAGCGATAAAATTGCTAAAACAAAGGGGCGATCTGAGAGATGGAACCATATTAAAGTATGGATTGGCACTTGGCCGACATAATACTGTTCATCCGTTTTAATCGTTTTTATACCCTGACTATTTATGATCGCTGAGCTACCCATAATTTGGGCTGTTTTTTCGTCACTTAAGAGCGTGTCAGATAACAGCGTGTAAGCATCGTCGTTAGTGGCGATTAACGACACCACTGAGCGCTCAGAATCGAACGGCGATTGAAAGCCTGATATTACCGCTAATCGACCAACACTCTTTATGCTTACTTTAACTTTATCGCTATCTTGTGTGTCGTATGCACCATTGTAGATCGCTTGATCAACAATACGTTGGCTATTATTGATTAACACACTGAGATCACTGTCTTTTGTTAGCGATTGTGTGAATGAGTCGGGCTTACCAATAATGATAATATCTTTATCAGTGAGGTTTAACTGTTCGCTTGGGAACTGAATATCTAACTGATGCGTAGGATAGCCTGTGATTGCTCCTAAGTGGCCGGTAAAATTGAGCAGTAAACTGATCGCTTTAACAGAGCTATTTGCCTCCATCAATAACGTACTTTGATGTAAGTCAGCAAATTTAGTAAACGGGAAGCCTGCATTGGCAAAAGCGCGCAAGTTTGGCATTGCAATATAGTGGTGAAAGCGGCTTACATCAATACTTGAACTACCGTCAATTGCACCAAACTCACCGCCAGCTGGTATTGCACTACATTCACCAGACTTAGAAACAGCAAAGTTAAAATCATAAGTAAGCTGATTATTTGTTGATAAGTCGAGACCATTAAGCTCAAAATCTTGTCGAGATTGGTTCAACTTTTCGTTTGCCAGTAGAGGTAATATGGTCTGGCTTGATAGGGTGTCACTGCTTTTATTACTTAAAATAAAGCCATCAATAAACTGACCGTTTATCAGCATATTTAAACGTGACAGCATGTTTGGCTCAACGGGAGTGTTACGGTAATTTAAGGTAATCGGGATACCATTTTCACGCCAAGTAAATAAGTCTGGTGCAAAGCGTAAATCAAGACGCACTGGCTGACCACGTAAGCCCTCTGACTGTAATTGGGTTGGGTAATCAATAAGCTCAGCAAATGTGACTGCGCGATCTGAGCGCACCCAAAAAGGCGCATCGTAGGCTTTTCTAAGAGGAAGCATGTTTATGCCATCTATTGTTGCGCTTCGACCCGTCATTACTTTGTAGCCAAAGACTAGACCAACAACGGCTTCTTTTAATTGTGCAGTGTCTTTACCTAATACTAGAAGTACTTTGGCGTGGCGTTGAGTCGGGCTGCTGATAATTTCTACAGTAGGTTTTTCAACATCAGGGTAATTCAACAAAAAATCAGGCTTATTGTTATTGGTGGCAAAAACAACGCTGTGCTGAGTAGGCGCGTGATTGATTTTTACTGGGAACTGCGCTTTGCGCCATTTGGCTTGCGCACCAAAGAAGCTTGATAATGTGGCAGCAGCCTCAAGTGTTTGTTCATCAGGTTGTGATGCAAATATAAAAGGTAAATTGACCTTCGTTGAATCACGGTTATCAAAAAATGGTGCTGGGAAATATTCAAATAAACTGTCAAGTGCTAGTGACTGATTATCAACTGTGATCCGGCTACTTTTACTTAGCTCAGCCCAAATGGTGGCACTGTGATCATCTTGGCAAACGAGGTCATAGAAACCGACAAGTTCAAAGCGAATTTGGTTAAAGTCCTTGATTAACTTGGGATTAAGAGGAACTTTATGCTCATATTTGTTACCAATAAGGTTATTTTTATCACCGATGGGTAATACCGTCATTAGGTTTTCATTTAAGAACACTTTTAAGTGAGACACCTTGCCAATCAAAGACGGTGAATGTGTATACGAAAAGTCTAGCGTTAACTGCTTACCTAACTTGTCTAATCGGTTTGTAAAATCAACACGGGCACTATTATTGATACCATCTAACTTGAATGTACTTAACCCTAGGCTTTCAAAGCTCATAGTCAGCGTTTCTACAGGTGCCTGCTCTGGATAGCCATCTTCAAAAATAGCTTTATTTGCAAGAGGCTCTGCACTGACGACCCACTGCGAAAAACTTAGTGCGTAAACAGTCAGCAATAATGTTGATATTGTTTTTATCATGATGATTTTAATGCTTTTATTGGTTTTTTAGGTAATAACGACGCTACAAAATTTAATATGTTTGATACAAATAGAATCAACGGTCTTAATTGATTTGGAGCATGAAATATTAAGTTTTTAAAGCCTCTTAGGCTGGTATAGAAAACATGTGAAAAACTGTATGACGGTTTGTCATGTTTGAAGTTGTCTTGCCAATCAAGCCACGCATCTGCACGTGAAAAAGTACATTGGATAAATGCTTTTTGCTTCTCTAAATCGAGCTCTTTAAGGGTTAACCCCATCAATGAATCACGGGTATTGCAGACATAGGTGTCAAACGAAAATTGTTTTAAACCACGACTCATTAATAGCTCGATTTTATCGTTTACTTGGCACAAATGATTGTGGCCTGTGTCAATACCAACCCCATTATTTGAGTAGTCGGTTACGCGAACTTTGATAGTGCGTCCATTTGCTAAGCGGATGGCAGCGGGGAAGTTGGCTTTGACTCTGTGTGAGCTACGCACTTGCTTTGCTTCAGCAGCAACAGCGACTGCGGCACCTAAAATGATAATATTGTAACTTGCCCATAACATGCTAATAAGTAAAACTCCGATATGAGAACTATCACCAAAGAGTAATCGCGATATGCCATAAGCCATACCAATTACGTTGATAAGTAACAGTAATATATACGGTTTTGATATTATCCAATCGTAATGCTCTGACTTGTTCAAGCCGCCTTTTTCGGTGACATTGAACTTACCTTTATTTGGATTAATCAGGGCAACCGTTGTGGGTTTTAAAATGTACCAAGCAAGTACTGATTCATAAACCTCACCCCAGAAAGAGTATCGGTACTTTCCTTGGATACGAGAATTGGTCATTTTGACTTGCAATAATGTGGGAACAATATATAGAAATATGGCGATAAAGGGGGCATAGATAATTTGCGCATTAAAGTAAATTAATGCCAGTGGTGCAGTAAGAAAAACAATACGCGGAATCCCCGACAAAAAGTGCAGCATGGCATTGAGGTAACATACGCGTTGCGCAATACTCAAGCCTTTGCCTAATAATGGGTTATCTAAACGGAATATTTGCGCCATGCCGCGTGCCCAGCGAATACGCTGACCTACGTGTGCAGATAAACTATCGGTGGCAAGGCCAGCAGCTTGCGGAATATTAATGTACGTGGTTTTGTAGCCAGCGCGCTGCATTCTAAGAGCTGTATGGGCGTCTTCTGTGACGGTTTCTACGGCAAAACCCCCAATTTCTTCTAGGGCACTGCGCCTTAAAACAGCACACGAACCACAAAAGAAGGTCGCATCCCACATATCATTGCCATCTTGAATTAACCCATAGAACAGCATGTTTTCATTAGGGATTTTTCGATGATTTTTTAGATTTCGTTCAAACGGATCGGCTGAGAAAAAGTGATGAGGTGTTTGCACCAAGCACACTTTACTATCATTGATGAACTGGCCCATTGTCATCTGTAAAAATGAGCGAGCAGGGATGTGGTCGCAGTCAAAAATAGCAATGTAGTCGCCATTGGTTACTTTCATCGCATGATTCATATTGCCAGCTTTGGCATGTTTGTTATCAGGACGAGTTAAATAGCCAACACCAATTTGCTTTGCGAATTCGGCAAACTCAGGGCGCTTACCATCATCTAAAATATAAATGTTAAGCTTATCTGCAGGCCAATCAATACTTTGAGCGGCAATTGTTGTTGGTTTAACGACATCAAGTGGCTCGTTATACGTTGGTATATAAATATCGACAGTCGGCCAACTAGACGTATCTTTACTCAATGCGATCGGTTTACGCTGTAATGGATTGATGGTTTGAAAAAAGCCTAAAATTAGCACTAACCAAGCGTAGGTTTCTGCCAGCAATAAGCCGATCCCTAATACAAGGGCAAGTGGATCGCCAAAGTTTAGTGTATCTGAATAGCGCCACCATAGGTAACGTGTTGATGTTGTGATTGCTAAAGTGACTAAGACAATCGTTGCCATTTGACCTTTTACTCGTCTCAAAGAATATGCGACGACTAAAATTAAACTAATAAATATTGCTTGTGCTTCAATACTAAAAGGCACAGTGACAAACACTGCAACAGCGAAAAAGAGCAGCACTGCAAATAACACTTTTAGATAGCGGTGATGCCACAATTTTGAATCAAAAGGTTGTCGATAAGGTGCTGCTTTTGCACGCTTTACACTAAATGACCATGTGCGTTTGCAAATTCTTACTAACAGCCGATCGATTAAATTTAAATAGCGAAAAAAAGCACTAACCTTTTGCCAAGATAGTATGTTGCTTTTATCGTTTGATGTTTTGTTTGTTACTCTAAATAAGGCAAGGTAAAACGCCTGTAATAAAATACGGACACAATTGCTGGCAGTGAATACAGGCTGATTTATATGCGGAAAATAATATGTTAGCTTTTGTTTTATTTGGTATTTACGTTGCTTGTCTAACTTTATAAATACAGAAGTTAGTAATAAAAGAAACGGCAATGTGAATGCGCCAATCAGGCTCATTTTGTGTTGGTTATAGTAACCATGAAATTTATAAAAAACAAAGCGAACGAGCTTCTTAGTCAAAAAGAAGCTTAATATTATTCTGGTGACTCGCTCAGGCCAACTGAGTGTTTTATTGTGGTTATTTGTCATAACTTGCACGGCTTACAAGCCAGCCTGCGAGTGTTTCAAAATCGTCATTGGCAACACTGTACGGAGCACAATTGATAGCAACATTGCGAAAAGCGGTGGCTTCTTTAATCACTTCGTCTTTATTAATAAATAGCGGTGCTAGCAGCGGCAATTCCGATTGCCATAATTGTAATAGGTCGGACTCAATTTCTGAGGCTGAATGGTATTTGTTGATTAAAAAATAGTGCTGCCAAGTTGAAGTAGCCGTTTTTAGAGACTGTAATCGCTTATATGCCAAACTATGACAAATGGCATCACAGTTAACGATTTCAAGTACTATATCATTGCTATTTAGTGGATAGCGAAGCACATCGATATGCGCAGGACAATCGAATAACATCCATGTATTTTCATCACAATCAAGTTGCAATGAGTGTTTGATAATACTTGAAAAATCAAGCCCCATATTGGTTTGATTACCATAGGGTAAAAAAATGACGCCATCATTATCTTGGTGAAACTGCTCGCAAGCAGAAGCAAAATCAGCGTAATCAGTCCATCCTAAGCGGTGTTCCCAAGCTAGTCCGAAATGAAGCCCTAGATCTCCTTTTTGGTCTAAGTCTATGACAAATACAGACTCATTTGATTTTCTTAACGCGCAGGCAAGGTTTGCAACCACTGAGGTTGTGCCTGTGCCTCCTTTAATTCCTTTTAAGAAAACTCTTTTCATGATGACTCTTTAACTACTTTATTATTCTTGTGTATTGGGCATCTGCTATTGCGTTTGAAATATCGCTAATAAGAGGATACTTCTCTATTGTTTTACGATTTTTTTCGACATCTGTAATTTCGACATACTCTTGCTGCCTGCCACCAAACTTTTGCAATAAGTTGTCTATGTCGTATTGAGTTAATGTATTCGATTTAGTTACTGCAAAGTTATTCATTTAAAACTCATAGAAAAATATTTGTTTAAAAAATATCAACAAGCGATGGACATAGCCTGCATTATATATAGAATATCGCTTAAAACTAGTACTAAAGTATTTTTTTAAAGGAAATATTTGTGTCATATTTAGACATAACAGGGTTAAAGGCTGCGTATTCTGAGTTAAGGCGAGGGGCAAGCTATGCGTTTCTTTCACCTTTAAATAGCCAGCTTTTGGAGTTAGTTGGGCATATGTTGTCTAACAATAAAGAACCTGTATTTGTCTTGTCTGAACAAATTGATTTGTTTTTTGATAACCAAGGCTCGGATGTTTTGTTTAATTTATTTGAGCAAGGGTTACTCTATCCGTTTCATTTACAGCATAGTAATAACGTATCAAAAAGCGCCTCTTTTTCACGAGGCATCATCCGAGAATTAAAGCACTACAAACAGTTACAAAATAGCAGTGTCTTTGTGCATTTAGACTCTGCTGTTATCGCATCACTAAGCGATGAGCAATTAATTGAGAAGCTTACCCTCTACCAAGCACTCACTAAAACTAAGGATGTGACTTTAGTCTTTTTAATTTCAGGTGCGCAGCTTGGTGAAGCGAGACAGCGATTACACGCTATGAATCGCTTTTTTGATGGTTTAGTTCATATGACAAAAGAAGCGTCAATTCGCTCGCTTGAGTATGATTTTTGGGCGCATAGAGAGGGTGTAATTGCTGGGCGTACAATTAATCTGCAATTATTTAATGGCCAATTAGCACTAATAGATTCAGACGTTAATCGTACTGTAGAGAGCGATGTATTATTACAACAAGATTTAGACGAAGATGAGGTATGGCTGACTAGGAATGCAGTTCCTCAAGGTACCAAGCTTCCGGCTTCATTTAAAACGATAGATGATAATGATACTTTGTTTTCAATCAGTCTAACTAAGAAGGCGGCAACCATAGTTTTTGCTGTTTCACGCCATACAGACTTATTAGCGTTAGCTAAAGATTGTTTTTCACTTCGTAAAAAGTGTGGTCGAAAATTAAAGTTGGTAATACAAAATGTAGATGGTGTCATTCGTCACCAAGATGAGTGCTTATTTTTAACGCTCGGTGTAAATCTTATTTTATATAGTTTTTCAGAGCCATCACGTTTGTTATCTCAAATTCAATCAATTCAAGGGTTTCAATTTTCTAGAGCGCTTCCTCACTCATTGGATGATGTGCTTAAAGAAAGCGAAAATGTATTATCAAAAGGTTATTTGCCAATCACGAAATTTTCTGAGCAAGTATTAAAGCACAGTGATTCAGCAGCTAATTTAGGTGTCAGTGGGGTGTTTGTAAAACTTCAATTGTTACCAAGAATAGATGCTATTCACCCGCTGCATTTATTTCACGTAAAACGAGAGGGGGACATTCTTAGTTATGCAGATGGGTATATCTATTTGTACCTTCATGCTTGTCGTGAACATGATGTAGAGAATGCGATTAAACATTTGTTTAAGTTGCAAATAAGTGATTTCTTTTCATCAAAAAATATCATTGCAGATCATTTTTATATTCAACAGGCGTGTCGACGTATTCACCAACGCTATGCTGACAGCGATGTACCTGATTACACTAAAGAATTGCAAAATAATGTGCGAAATATATTAGATGCAAAGCCGGCAGGTATCGCAAACTTGGATAAAGAGAAGCCTGAATTTAGAGAGCTTAGCCGGCCAATTTCAGAACAGGTTAAAGTGACCTTAAAAAGCGAAGTATTATGAGCTTAAATCAATTTTTCATCACCTTTGCTGTTGCATTGGTGTTAGGGCTCTTTGTTAGTAAAGCAGGTAAGTTACTGTTTAAAAAAGCCTTACTTTTATATCGCACATTGACATTTAGGCATGTGATATTGACCCCCTATACCCCTAAAAAGCAAAAGAAGGATAACAAGTGAGGTTGTCAGGTCTAGGTATTTGGAATTTATATTTTTTAATTAAGTTTGTATTGTTTAGCCAAGGAGCTATTTCCTTTGATCTATTTGCAAATTTAGCGTTCTTTTGTTTTCTGGTTATTTCATTTGATAAGGTTTGGTTAACACGGCTTAAACAGGCTATCAGTGTGGTCATTGGCATTGTCTTGATATATCAGGATTCTTGGCTGCCGCCTATTTCGCGTTTAACAAAGCAAGCAGATAATTTACAAGATTTCAGTATTAGCTATTTTTTTGAAATAGCCTTTCGCTTGATCAATTTAGATTTTGTCTTCGCTTTATTTATTGCAATTGTTTTTTATTTTCTAACTGTTAAATGGTTACGATATACCAGTTTATCAGTTGTTGGTTTTATCTATGTATACTGGCTTGGCTCAACACCTTTAAATGATAGCTCTTCACCGGTTTTAATGGCTACTAATGAAAAAGCTCAAACGCCTGTCACTGTGACGCACAGTGCTCAGCAGAGAACACCAGATCAACAGCTAGGTGACTTTTATCAACAGCAATCGCAGCTTATTAGTCAGTTTCCGAAAGCCTTTAATGGTGAACCATTTGATGTTGTTGTGCTTAACATATGTTCATTGGCAACGGCAGATCTCAATGCAATTGGTGTAAAGCCTAGTTCACTTTTTGCTAATTTTGACATTTTATTTAGTCAATTTAATTCTGCGACCTCGTATAGTGGTCCGGCAGCTATTCGCTTGCTGCGAGCAAGTTGTGGACAAGCAAGCCAAGCTGACTTATTTAAACCTGCCAGACAAGAGTGCTTACTATTTAATAATTTGGCAGAGTTAGGATTTAACACAAATGTGGCTATGAATCATGATGGACATTTTGATGATTTTATTGGCTTGATTAGACAGTATGGTGGTGTTTCGGTACCTAAACTTGATTTTAGTAATCTAAAGCCTGCTCAATATGGTTTTGATGGTGAGCCTATATACTCTGATGCTGATATTTTATCTAATTGGTCGAAAAAACATCAGGGTAGTCAGCAGCCTCAAGCACTTTACTACAATACCATTAGTCTCCATGATGGCAATCAAGTTGCTGGCCGTGAGAGGATGAATAGTTTGGCAAGTTATCCGCTCAGACAGCAACGTTTATTCGATGACATTGATACTTTTATTAGCCAATTAGAAAGTTCAGGGCGAAATGTATTGCTAGTGGTAGTGCCAGAGCATGGCGCTGCTTTAGAAGGTGACAAGCTTCAGTTTGCAGGGTTACGAGAAATTCCGAGTCCTTCTATTGTTTCTGTACCAGCAGCTGTGAAGTTTATTGGCCCTAAAATACAGCATTCTCAGTTAACCGAAGTAAATGAAACGATGAGCTATTTTTCGTTATCTGAGCTTATTAATAATGCCTTTGAACTTGATATATTCGCCGCTAAAGTGCCTGTTAAGCGTGTATTAGATAATCTGCCTACCTCTGCGAAAGTAGCAGAAAATCAAGACACAGTAATGATGTATTTTAAAAATGAACCCTATATTCAACTTGATGGAGGAGAGTGGACGAAATATCCCGGTAAATAGACAGTTTACTTAAATTTGTCCAAAATTCTTTACAATAGACTACCCAGTTGATGGGACTTAGCGTATTATTCTCATACTATAGGTTCCCGTTTTTTGAGGATGTAATGCGTTTAGATATCCACTGTGCTGACCGAATAGGTATCGCACAAGAGATTCTCAATATCTTGGTGAGTTACCAGGTCGATTTAAAAGGCATCGAAGTAGATTCGGTAAATTGTCGTATGTACGTCAGTTTCCCACCTATTGAGTTTGAACAATTCCAAAAAATTATGCCATCAATCCGCCTGATTGATGGTGTAAAAGATGTCCGTACCACTGCATTTTTACCTTCTGAGCGAGAGCATAATGAATTAAATACATTACTGCGTGCATTACCTGATGGTGTTATTTCTATTGATGTAAAAGGGTGGGTGCGCTTGTGTAATGATGCTGCTTGTCGCGACCTGCAATTATCTGAAAGTGAGGTTATAGGCGCCAACATCAATAACTTGCTGAAAGGATTTAATTTTACTCGTTGGCTTGAAGGGAAAGAGGTTCTTGGTCAAACCACACGGGTAGAAGTGGCAGGTGAAGACTTTATTGCAGATATTTTGCCTATTTCTGTACCACAAGGCGCTGAAGGGGATGTATTAGCTGGCGCGGTGATTAATATTAAGTCGCAAAGTCGACTAGGTCAGCAAGTGAGTGCGTTTCGTCGTTACGGCCAAGAAAGCTTTGCTACCATACATAATTTTAGTACAGCAATGCGCCGTGTTGTTCGCGAGGCGCGTAAAATGGCGCAGTTAGAGGCTCCGATCCTCATAACAGGTGAAACTGGTACTGGTAAAGAGCTCTTAGCTCGTGCCTGTCATTACGCGTCAAATCGTTCTGTAAAACCATTTATTGCATTATCGTGTGCTTCACTGCCGGATGATGTCGCAGAGTCTGAATTATTTGGTTATGCGGGCTACGAAGAAAACGCAGCACCAAAACGCGGCGTTTTAGAGCAAGCTGATGGTGGTACGGTATTTTTAGATGAAGTTGGCGAAATGTCGACTCAGCTGCAAACTAAGCTACTACGTTTTTTACAAGACGGTACTTTCCGTAAAGTTGGCGATGAAAACGAAGTAAAAGTAAATGTGCGTATCGTTGCTGCAACACAAAAAGATTTACCTGCTATGGTTCAAGAGGGCACTTTTAGAGAAGATCTATATTATCGTATCAATGTACTAACTCTAGAAATTGCACCACTACGCGATAGAAAAGCTGATATTGGCCCGTTAGCAGAGCATTTTATTCAAAAGTATGCCCAGCAGAATGGTCATTCAGTACCTGTATTATCGGAAGATTGCTTACGTTTTTTACAGGATTATCCTTGGCCTGGAAACGTCCGCCAATTAGAAAATGCGATTTACCGTGCTGTGTCCTTGTTAGATGATAACGAATTACGTATTGAGCACCTGCAGTTACCAACTTTTACCCATGATTTAGGTTATCTTGAGTCTGACTTTGAAGGAACCTTAGACCAAGCGGTAAAACGTTTTGAAGCAACGCTATTGCGTAAGTTATACCCTGCATACCCAAGTTCTCGTCAGCTCGCTAAACGTTTGGGGTTGAGTCATACCGCAGTGGCAAACAAACTTAGAGATTATGGGATTAACCGAAAGACTGTGAAGGTTTAATGGTAACAGCTTGCAATAATATTTAATTAAGCAAAAAAGGCTTAGGTGAAAACTAAGCCTTTTACTTTTCTATTGAATACTATTGTTTGGTACCCATATCTTTGGTGACACCATCAATGGCGATATTTTTTATACCATCGTGATCGAATTTGATCACGATACTAATATTATTGCGGGCAAAAAAGTAATCTCGGTTATCAAGGCTAATTACGTAATCACCTTTAACAGAATCACTGAACTTTCTCTTTTCAAGTTTTAAGGTGTGATCGGCAATATTCCAACTAAAGCCTTCAATGAAGCCATTATTGAATTCTTGAACCCACACTTGCTCTTCATCTTTACTAAGCGTGATGGCTACAGAGTAAGATTCTGGTAGTGACATGTCATAACTTTTATCGCCAATGGTGAACTTCTCAGCTTCTTGTTGCCACGCAAAACCAAACTTAAATGCCTTTTCGACACCCGTTGGATAGCGTAAAGAGCCCTCACCAGGAAAGTTAAAGTCAGCAAATGCTGAGCTGGTGAAAAAGCTTGCACTAAATAGAGTTACCAAACTAAATAATTTCATTAGGTTATTCTTTTTTTATACTAATATATGCACAGATTAGAGCAGATTATTCGCCTTAGCAATATGCTGTGATACACTTTGTGCATTATCAACTGGTTAGACCTTTACTGTGAACCTCTATTTTCGACTAATACTGCTGTTTTTTAAAATTAAACGTAATCGTGATTATCAACAATTATTAGACACGATTGATATTGAATTCAAAGCGTTACCAACCGATTGCGATATTAATTTCCATCTGACTAATTCTCGTTATTTAGCGATGATGGATCTTGCTCGTACCTGGATGACTGAGCGAGTAGGCTTACTAAAACATATTATGAAACGCCGTTGGTTCCCAATCGTTAATGCGACTGCAATTACCTATATTCGTGATATCAAACCTCTTCAAAAATACACAGTGAGTACGCGTTTAGTTGGCTGGGATCATAAATACTTTTATATTGAGCAAAAGTTTCACTCTGAGCGTGGTCTACATGCGATTGCTTATGTGCGTGGTGTATTTAAACGTAAGAATGGCGTTGTGAGCGTTGAGGAAATGCTTGAAGTCGCTGGCTTTAAAGGTGTAACACCTATTTTGCCAACAGAAGTGATGCATTGGAAAGAAATGTTAGAGCAAAAGAAACTAACAAATAAATGATACCAATTTAGTGATTAATAAAAAAATGCCAGCTTAGCTGGCATTTTATGGCTTTAAACTCAGTTTACTTCATGCAAACTGCTTCACTAACAAATGTTAAATCGCTTACATGTGACGGGCCTTCCATCACGAATGTCGCTTCTGCTGTGTTTTGATCTAAGGTATAGATTTTCGCATTCTCACCGTTTTCTCTACCTGAAATATAAATTGTACCATCATCAGCAATTGCAAGGCCTGATGCCCAATTAACACCGTGCTCACCGACTTGGGTTAATTCAAAACTACCCATATCTAAAGTATAAAGTGCTTTACCTGTTAAAACGTATAGCACGTTGAAGTCACTTGAGTATGCAATGTCGCCATCAGAGAAAGTATCCCCCTCATACGAAAGCTTCCCTAATACTGTTTTCGCACCTGTTGCTAGGTCAAAATCGTACATGTATGTTTTGCTTGTAGCACGTAAAGATAGGCCATCCGGGGTTACCGTCGAGCGATAAATCGGGAATGATGTTACATCTGCAACTTCAGCTTGTGTGTCAGTGGCTAAATCTAGGCTGTAGATTTTTGATGCTTTACTGCTGCTATCAAGCTGCTCCATGAAGTAAAGCATACCATCTTTGCTAGCGATATTTGATGCCGTATTGTTAAGGCCAGCAATAATCGACACAGCGCTTGACTCTGGATTAAAGTGATAAACGTAGCCCTCTGTTTCTGAGCCAAAGTTGTTGATGCCGTATAAACCGGTAGTAACAGCACAAGGTTCAGCAACTTCTGTAACAACAACGTTATCAATAAAACCACCAATACCTGCATGACTACCTGTACCTGCTAATTCGATAAGAGAACTTACATCCGTGCCTTCAACAGTGTAACTATACTTAGTCCAACCACGCTGAGTCGTGTTTAATGCTTCTAGTAATTCACCATTCCAAAACACCTCAACATTATTAACATCTTCAGCATTATCTACTCGACCAGAGTAGTAAAAGCTAAATTCATATTGTTTACCAGCTTCTGTAGGTATCTCTTGAAAAGCGCTATAAGCACCATTTGAATTTAACTCTAAGTACTGCTCACCATCTTGAGCATCAATCTTATTTAAAGAAGACGATTGTAATTCAAGCCAAAGATTTTCATTGGCGCTCCAGTCAGTTAAGTTTTCAAAAAATTGATAACGGCCATCAGCAGAGGCTACTCTGTCTACTTCGAAAGAGCCATTTTGAACTAAGTTTGTTGTTGGGTTTGTAACTTCTATAACAGATATATTATCTACTAATCCACCATAGCCGTTTGCTGCACCGGCACCGGCAATTGCGATTTCAGATTTTGTTCCTGTAGCTTCGATAGTATAGGTGTATTTTGTCCAACCTTTTTGACTACTATTTAAAGCTTCTAATAATCTACCATTCCAATATACCTCTATATTATTTGTACCTTGTGCACCGTTAACACGTGCAGAATAATAGAGGCTAAATTCATATGTTTTACCAGGAGTTGTTGTTATTTTTTGCGAGATACGATAATTTTTTGTTGAGTTAAGTTCTAAATACTGATCACCATCTTGTGCTGTCATTTCCTTTAAAAGGTTGGTTTGAACTTCAAAATATACACTTTCACTGCTGCTCCAATTTGAAAGTTCATTATAAAGCTGCCAAGTACCAGATCTTTCACTTATTTCATCAGCTTCAAATGAACCATTCTCAACTAAATTAGTATTTGAAACAGCAAAAGTTGATGCGATAGCTAAAGGTAATATTGCTAGTTTTGATATTTTTTTAATCATGATTAACCCATTTATATTTGGTTTTATTTATATGAGTTAATTTTATTTTAATTAAAGTGGTTTTCAATTGTTGTTTGTGTTTTCTTGCTTTTGTTAGGTTTGTGATTTTGTATGTTATTGAAAATTATAGGTTAAGGTTCTTCTAGGAATTTTCATATTATTTTTTGGCTTTGTTTTATACTTTACTATTGTGTTTATTTTAAATTTTAGTTTGTTTTTATTATTTTGGTGGTCGTTATTAGGGTTTTCTTTAATGCTATTTAAAAGCTTGTTTTTTCTTTTTAGTTTCGCGAGATAAAAAAATGCCAGCACAAGCTGGCATTTTATGGCTTTATATCAATTTACTCGAATGAGCAAATTGCTTCACTAACATAAGTTAAATCATTAACATGTGCAGGACCATCCATTACGAATGTCGCTGCAGCAGTATTTTGATCTAGAGTATAAATTTTTGCGTTTTCTTTGCTTTCACGGCCAGATACATAGATGGTACCGTCATCCGCAATCGCAATACCAGATGCCCAGTGAATACCATGCTCACCGACTAATGTTAACTCAAAGCTGCCTTCATCAAGGGTGTATAAAGCTTTACCAGTTAGTACGTAAAGCACATTATTGTCACTTGAGTAGGCAATGTCACCATCAGTGAATGTATCACCCGAGTATGTTAACTTTCCAACGATGTCCTTCTCACCGGTCACTAGGTTAAAATCATACATGTAGGTTTTACTTGTAGCCCGTAAAGTCTCGCCACCTGCTTTCACTACAGAACGGTAAATAGGGTATGAAGTGGTATCAGCAACTTCTCCTTGCACACCACTTAATAGATCATAGCTATGAATCTTTGAAGCTTTCGTTGTGCTATCTAACTGTTCTACGAAGTAAAGCATACCGCCATAATTTGCAATATTTGATGCAGTATTAGACACGCCTGAAACAATGGTTACAGCATTTGACTCTGGGTTGAAGTGGTAGATGTAGCCTTCGGTTTCTGAACCAAAATTATTAATACCATATAAGCCTGTAGTGACAGGGCAAGGCTCAGGAACTTCAGTCACTACGACGTTATCAATGAATGCACCTACTGAATCAGATGTTCCCGCGCCTGCAAAGCTTAACACTGAGCTTGCGCTGTCAGCTTCAACTGTAAAACTGTATTTAGTCCAGCCTATTGTGCTACTTTTGACAACGGCTAATGACTCGCCATTCCAAAAAACTTCTGCTTTGTTTGTTTCTTCATTACCTACTATACGCGCTGAATAATAAAAGCTTAATTCGTATTTTTTACCCGCAGTTGTCGCAAGTGTTTGTGTGATGCTGTAGTTTGATCTTGAATCAAGTTCAATATGCTGTTCACCATCTTGTGCTGGGATAATCCCAAGTTTATTAGTTTGAATTTCAAATCTAGCGTTACTGCTACGAGTCCAACCAGGAATTTCGTAAAATAACTGCCACTTACCATTGTGATCGGTCACTGTATCTGTATTTTCAAATGATCCGTTTTCGACTAAATTTGTGTCTGCCATTGCAATACCAGATACGATAGCTAAAGGTAAAACTGCTAGTTTGGTTACAAATTTTTTCATGACATTCTCCGTTATGTATTAATATTAAAATTCTAATATTATTCGGCTCTTTTTCAAATGTGTATTAGTCTGTTTATATTAAGTGTTGTCGAATTAACCTGTTAACCTGTTGACTTTTATTGTGTTGTTTTTATCTAGGAAATTTCTTATTTTAAATTTCATTTTTTTGATTTGTTTTTGGGTAGGTTTTTTGTATTTGTGTTTTTATTTTTTCTAGCTAAAAAGTTATTGCTTTTTTCGAGTTGTTTTTTCTGAAGGTCTTATTTGTTGTGTGTTTTATTTTTTAGATTTTTACGCGTAATTTCAAATCAATGTTGAGGAGAGGTTTTTATATAAAAATGATGGGATGTTGAAATAATGCCAGTATTAAACTGGCATTAAAATATCAAATGTATTTATTCAACTGAGCAAACTGATTCACTAATGTAAGTTAGGTCATTCAGATGTGCAGGACCGCGTAATACAAAAGTTGCTTCAGCAGTATTTTGATCTAGCGTATAAAGTTTCGCGCTTTGACCACTCTTTCTGCCAGTAACGTAAATAGTACCATCATCGGCAACTGCTAGGCCTGATGCCCAATTTACACCATGCTCGCCAACTAAAGTTAGTTCTAACGTGCTTTCATCTACAGTGTAAAGTGCTTTATCAGTTAATAGGTAAAGTACGTTATTATCATATGAATAAGCGATATCACCGCCGGTGAACTCTTCACCTTCGAAGCTAAATTTACCTAATACTTCTTTCGCCCCAGTTTCAAGGTTGAAGTCGTACATGTAAGTTTTGCTTGTTGCACGCAAGTTAAGTCCATCAGGAGAAACTGTCGAACGGGTAATAGTGTACGAGTTAGTATCTGCTAGTTCGCTTTGTGTATTTGTTTCTAAATCAAGACTATAGATTTTTGAATCTCTAGTTTCGCTATCTAACTGCTCCATAAAGTAGAGCTTTCCGTCTTTACCAGCGATATTTGCAGCAGTGTTAGTAACACCAGCAATTGGTGAAACTGCAGATGTTTCTGGATCTAAGTGATAAATGTAGCCTTCAGTATCAGAACCAAATTTATTAATCGCGTATAAACCAGATTTAACTGAGCAATATTCTGCAACTTCAGCGACAGATACATTGTCTATAAAGCCACCGGTACTACCACCTGTTCCAATACCTTTGAGGGTGATTTCTGAACTGGCTTCACTCGCTTCTACAGTAAAGCTGTATTTTGTCCAACCTTTAAATTTAGCATTAACAACGCCTAAAGATTCACCATTCCAAAATACTTCAACTTTACTAGCTGTGTCATCACCAGAAACACGTGCTGAGTAATAGAAGCTAAATTCATACATTTTACCAGCTTCTGTTGATACAACTTGAGACACGCTATATTGTTGCGTAGAGCCAAGTTCTAGGTATTGTTGGCCATCTTTTGCTTTAAGAATACCCAAACTATTTGTTTGTACTTCAAAGGGGGCATTAGCGCTGCGTGTCCAACCTGTAATTTCATTGAATAATTGCCATTGACCACTAACAACTTCTGCTTCAAATGATCCATTTTCAACAAGATTTGTGTTTGCTACAGCAAACGCTGAGGCAACCGCTAGTGGCAATACAGCTAACTTACAAACTAAATTCTTCATAAAATATCCTTTCTTTGATTAGATAAAGTGTTTTTATCTTCTTTATTTTCATCCTTTATATGAATATTTTCAATTTAGGTACAAGGTTTGTTTGTGGGTTTTACAGGCTTTTATAATCTAAGTTTATGATAGTTTTATATTTCTTAATTTAATAGGAAAATTCTGATTTTTAATGTGCGTTTTGCTCCTGTTTAAATTTTAAATAATTAAGTTTTATATTGTTTTAATATAATCGACATAAAGTTAGTCTTATTTCGATTTCTTAGTAAACCACCCTGAGCTTTGGTTTCGATTCATCTCACTAAGTAATTTTATCGCTTTTTCTAATGTTATGCGTTTTTCAGCAATATCATCATAAATTTGAATAGCTCGCTTTTTACGCTTAACAGCAGCACCTGCATCTAAAAATGATTCGATCATTTGATTTAAATAACGAAGTGCACGAGGTTGCGAACTCTCTTCGTTTACTGACGTATTATCGCTAGAAATTTTTTCTTGAAGAGCTGTTATTTCAGCTTGGCAAAACTCATTTTGTGCAAGCTGGCTTTTCTTAAGAGTAACTAAGTTTTGCTTTAAATAATCTATTTCTAATAAATTAAATGATACAATCATATTTAAATTTGTTAACGCCGTTCTAAATTCTTTTGCAGAGCAATGTTTGCTCAGCATTTTTGTTATAGTTTGAGATACCTTTTGCCACTGTTGCCAAGCGTATACGTAATTTAATCCCGCTCCCTTAATATTTTGCATGCCCACAATCACTTGATGGGTATTCGGTAAAGCTAGGTTTGCAATAGCTTTGGTTATCTCATCTGCGGATATGTTGCTGTCGTCAAGTAGAGTAACTTTTGACTTTGTGATTAAAATTAATCGCTCTTTTATTTCATCCCTGTACTTTTGCATATCACCCTTTAAAGAGTCTAAAGCTATACGCTGATAGTAGTGGCGCAGGGTATAGAGAATAGTCGCGATTTCTTGAGATGAAATGTCTCCGGTGATTTCTTTTATACAAGACTTATTGACACTTCCTTCGCTTAGGGTGAGAAGGTTTTCTGCTATCATGTTGCCATAAGCACTACTTAGCCGCGCTTTTACTTGTGAGTCTGTGAGTAGGTTAAATTGCTCTAGTAGTGTCTCTAAGTTTTCAATATCATTAATTTCAATTAACTTATCGACTCTCTCTGTGAGCGCAGCCAAAAAATAGCTATAAAATCCATCTACATTGCTACCAATCACTACGATTCGGTCAAAGCGGAGATCATTGCTTAATATTGAGGCAAATACCTTTGAACGTGCAACACGGTCATTACGGTTGTTAATTAGTGCGATGACCTGAGTTTTAGGATCGTCGTTTAATTGATATATATTGAGACGTTGCCAATTTTCTATTGTTGCTAATCGCTCGTTTGCGGACATGCTATTTACGAATGATTGGCTTATTGTCGCAATTGGTGCTTTGGCAAAATGTTGTAATACACCTATATCTGGAACAATTCGTGCTGATGTTTCTTTAAATACATAGTCTTTATTTAAGCCTATATGCTCGGCCATTTTACAAACCAGTGCGATGTTGGCAGGGTGCTCTTGGTATGGATAAAGAGAGCGTATGTCCTCTGTTATTTGTAAGCTATCAGCCCAATGTACTTGAATTAAATTTGAGTTCTTTTGTTTCGCATTTAAGTCAAGAATTGGAGCCATATTTTGTTCGCTGGTGAATACTAGGCTATTTTCACCAATAAAATGACTTGTTTCATTTGCGACATCTATTCCTGTAGGCCCTAAAATATCCTCATGGTCTGGATAAGCATTGGTAATCGTAGAGAAATTATCATTCATCCAGTTTCTTAAAATTTTCACGTAACGTGGGGTTAACCCCATACATTCCCAAAGAAATACATCAGCTTTCACGTTTGTTGCAAAATGAAGTACATCACTTTGTTCCCAAATACTCGCTTTATCAAAAGGTCTGAACAATGGAATTTCGAACTGCTCTCCACTTGCTCTTGCATAAATAAGTGTAGCTTCACAACCTGTTGTTTTACTTATTACTTTTAAGGTTAAACTACTAAATAATGCAGCTTTTAAGCGTTCAGTTCCTGATTTACCCCGGGTGCCCCAGCCACCGATTGAAACGGGGATCTTTGCTCTATCCGATTTTATTTGTTTACTTATCCTAATATGGCGCGCCCAAAAGTATGTAGAAAAAGCCAAAACAAAAAAGATTAATTGGCCAATACTATTTTGATAAAGTGAATAGGCATACTCTTTAAAACTTGCCCACATATTGAATAAAAAAGGCGTTATAGATAGTTTCTTATATAAGTTGGCAATACTTGATTCCACTGGAAACTCTGCATCAAGAACAGACCCATATTGCTGAAATTCAAGTACAAAACCTTTACTTCTAATGAGATCTAAGAAATCTCGCTGTTCAACCTCTGAACCATTTCGTAGATCATCTAATTTTTCAAAGTTGAATGAAATCCAACTATACGCATACATACGTTTAAGTATGTTAGAGGGTGGCGTGATAACTAAAATACCATCAGGTGTAAATGATTTTGCAGGTGTTTTTAAGTTATCCTGCGACAAAATACTTAATAAAAAATCAAGCATGGGTAAGTGTGGTCGAGCGCTGAACTGCTTATCATCGAAGCGAGGCTCGCCAGGCACTTCTGTTTTGCTGATCTCTGCAACAGTGCAGCTCGGGACGTGCATAAATGCACTTGGCTTTCTAGCTTGTGTATGATTAAAACTTTGGCGTTTTCCTGTGCTTGGGTTTCTAAACTCGTGCCAGAGCCGCCAAAAGCGGAAACCACGCTTATATCCCCTTGTTATTAGATAGCTTTTACTTTTTTCTTTTACGTTGAAGGCTTCATTATTTTGTGCTTGTTTGCTTAAAAGTCGGCCAAGTAAATCTTGCTTTATTTCCTTCGAGCTTAAATTTATATCTAAATGAGAGTTTAAATTAAATTCGATCTCAGCAACTTCTTGCTGATACATAAAGCTGACTAACTGCTCTCGAACACGGGTAATAACGCGTCTGACGGCAATACTTTGTTCATTCTCAAGTTGTTTATTTAATACATTAATAAATGACTTAAATAATATATCTGCTTGATTTTGCTCTTCACATTCAACTTGTAAATTAAACATGATCCGTGGCGTAAGCTCCAACAGCAATCGTTTTTCTGCAAAGCTTTGTACTTTTTTTAACTGTTGGCGCCATATATGAAACGATTGTAGCTCTTCGGTAAAACGAGGATCCGTTAATTGCTTGATGAGTGTCAGCCTTACAGCTTGTTGAGTTTCTTTTTGTAAGCGAACCATTAAAAGCTTGATAGCAAAAGGCCACGGTAATAGTGGGCATTGTTCAATAACACTCTGTCTTACACGGGGATAGGCGTGTTTTGCAAGCAAGATTAGTAATTTATAATTAGCCTCATTTAATTTTGGTTGTTTACATATAATTTTTGAAAAAGATGTCAGTAGAAACAAATGTTGTCGTTCTACTTTAGCATTTGGCAAGACATCTAAATCAATTTGTGAACGCATAAAATAGCGGGTAAAAGTGGGTCTTAAATTGATCAGGATCTCTAAAATATCTACTTTAGCGGCATGAGGTGTTGATTGCTTCTCAAGAGAAAACAGTAGTAGCTCAACAAGATTGGAATCGAACTTAGTTTCGCCGACATATTCACTAATTAAATTAACTTGGTTGGCAAGAGCGCGAAAAATAGAGTTACGAATTGCTTCATTCTCAGTTTTTTCTAATAAACCTAAAAAGAAACTTTCTAAGTTAAGTGTTAACCATGATTTAGTTATTTCTCCCGAGTGAATGCGTAAATAACGATTAGTTAGATCACCTAGTTTACCTATTAAGAATTTCAATGATTGCTCAAGCTCAGATACTTTATCTTGGTATCGGTTTACGATGGCTCCTTCATCAAACCAACGTTGAAATGCCTCTTGATCCTTTTGCAGTTGCAATTTGCTTGCGCCAAGCGCTGCTGCATAGTCTAAAATATGAAATTGTCTTTCCGCTTTTAACTCAGCATGATTTAAACGTTCAATAAAGCGTCTGTGATCGCTATCAAGCTTGGTCAATTGATTTTGTAAGGTATCTATTTTATGAGTTAAAAATGCAATGGCTTGCAGTAATAGCCAGTCATCTTCGTCATAATCTTCAGGCTGATCCTTGATTAGCTCCCATTGACTTAATTCATCTACGAGTTCGCGGTATTTTTGACGATATAAATCTAACCAGAAACTGGCAATATCTGCGAAAAGCAAATTTTCAAGGCGTTTTGTAAGTCCGTTACTACTCATAGTCACTGTGCTCTAGCAAATGATTTAACTGAAGTGTTGGGAATATAATTTCATCATGTGCAAAAGGGGCAAAACCTGTATGCTGATTATTACCTGATGAAAATTCGATACTTATATTGTGGTTATCCCATACCCAATCCTGTTGTAACCGAACCTTTAGCCAACCATGCGAGAAATCACCTAAATTAATTTGCGTTTGCCAAGCAAATTGTGTGATGTATTGCCAAGTGGCTGTAGCACGGTTTTCATCCTTAAAGCGGTAATAACTATCAATGCCGAGTTGGAAAATATGGTCATGATAATATTGGTTCCAGCTTGTGTTGAAGCGTAAATAATCTAGGCTTGTCCAATCATCATTTGAACTGGATGAAACACTAAAATTTAAATAATTGTCGACCCAAGGTTGATAGCGGTATTGATAAAATCCCTGCCAACCAGATGCATGGTTTTCACGATAAAAATTGAACACACTTGAATTAAGTAAGTCGTCACGGAGATAATCGTTTAAATCAGCGCTGCTATAGCGAATAAATGGTGACAGTTGCCATTGATGGCGATGTGTTGAGTCACGTTGCCATTTTTGCCCAACATAAAGGCTGCCATCAAGAGCATATTGACTGTCAAAGCCATCATGACCTGGTTGCCAGCGGCTTTGAAGTTGCGCACCCGCATACCAGGGGGTTGTATCATCTTGCCATGAATAATAGCCATTAAGCGCCATTATGTCTGTCTGGTTTTCACTAAATGAATAATAGCCTTCTAATTGATACCAATTGTTTTCGTCGTTAATACGTAAGCGAGCACCAACATCAATGTCTCGTCGCGTTGGGATATTTTCAGCGCTCTGAAATATTTCTTGTTGATCGTAAAGAATGAAAGCTTGCCAATTTAAATCATCACTTTGAAATGATGTTTGCTCACTTACTATTTTTTGCTGCTCAGGTGCTTGATAAGTGACTAAGTCTGGCAAAGGAATTTGCGCTTGAGTAAACTCTGAAATCTTATTGTTAAGATCACTCAGTTCCCATGTATAAAGGCGTACATGCTCAAGCTCAGCGGCTTTGACTTCAATTTTTCCTGCTGGGTGGAAAAATTGACGTTCGTTACGACTGTAGTTATTCATTTTCTCTAATTTAATCAAGCGATCTGCATTCAACGTTGCCACTAGTGGTGTGTTAGGGACTACAGAATAAAATAGCATGGTTGTGGGTAAATCTAACTTTCTCCAACGACCTGCAATATATTGTTGTGCTTCAACTTTTAGTTGCTGAGATAAATAGGGATTAAGCCAGTGAAGGGCAATAATGTTATTATCTAGCTCTTGTTTGTTAAATGTAAAAGGAATGCTCTGCTGCTCGGTAACTGACCATATTTTTAAATTGTTAGCGAGTTTTATAGATAAGTTTGCCACATTAGCTTGAGCCAGCTCTGCAGTAGAAAAACTAAATACGAAACGAATTTGTTCTCCCTCTGTTTGGGCTAAATCTATGTAAAGTGTGTGGAATGGTCGAATCAATAATCCTTCATTATTTTTTAAATGCGTTTTGAATTGGTTAAACCTATCAGCAAAGCTAGTTTGTGAAGAACTTTGAATATCGAAAAGGCGTGTACCAGCATAATCTACAAGGCTATCTAGAGGTTGCCAGTGACCAAAACTTTCTATTCTATTTTGTAAAAAGGTCAATGAAGCGGAGGCGGGTATTGTAGCGATCCGCTGTAATAGTTGCGTGTATTCATTATTGTTTAAACGCTTTTTAGATAATAAATATAGGCCATTAATTAACAGCTCACGTTGTGTTGCATCATAGGCATAAATTAGCGACATAATATCGCCTGTGATTACTTTGTTCGTAGCATCAGAATAATACTCAAATCGTGTAAATAACGAATCAGTGATATCTTTGACATCTAGAAAGGTCTTCTGATCTGCTGATAAATTAAGTGTTTCTCCAGCTTGCAGACTAACGATCATCGTTGAAGAAACAGAGGCTGCCTGTTGGCTTTCAACGACCAATGTGTTTGAAGGTATATCACTAAAGATTGGTATTAATTTATGCTGGTATTCACTATCAGCCATTAACCATGCGGTTTGATACTCGCCATTTTGCTTGGCTTCAGTCCGTGCACTTATGCTCAGGTGGACTGGTTCTAATGCTGTATATTGCCAAGGCATATGTTGAGAGAGTACGGTGTTTTGCAACTTCCCTTGTGAATTTATTAATGTTTCTTGCGCACCAGATAGTAATTCATACTGTTTATTTTCGGCTTTTATCGTAGAGCTCAAACTATGGTAGTTTAGAGCCGTATAACTTTGTTCGGCAATCTGAGATTCTTCTGCTTGATGTGCAAGCCAAAGCGCAAGTCGGTTTTTCTGTTGCTTAGTTGCAAGTTCGATCAGTATATTTCTGCACTCGCTTAATATATTTAGGTTACCAGCACATAGCGCAAACAGTTTAAGCTCTTGCTGTTCGGCTTGATAAGTTTCTAATAGCGATCTTAATGCAAACTGTTGCAATTCCTTTTGTTGCGTACTTTTATATAGTCCTTCTAAATAACTCGTAGCAAGATGAAACTGGTGTTGTTCACGTAAAATATCTATTTTAACTTGCCATGCTTGCTCTGCGACTGATGGATCGGGGTTTTGCGTTAATGGTTTTAAAAAGGCAAGTGCATCTAATGGTGCCGATTTAGCTAAATCCTTAGCGGTTAGCATAGATTGCTGCCAATTTAGTAACTTAACTTTTCTCCTTGCTGGCGCATAGGGTTGTATCATCGCAAGATAGTCACTATATAACTTTCTTAAGTGGTTAGTTACCAGTTGAGCTGTGATAGGGCTGTTCTGATCAAGAGCTCCAGGTTGTAAGTAGAGTACTTCGTTACTAGGAAAATCAGTGAGTGTTCGAGCATAAACTGCAAACTCAATAACGGGAACGTCGTCAGTAGTTTTTTGAATTGTCATGGTTTTGTGGTTTACAGGAACTGACACACTAATCGTTTGGTAATGTTGTGTTGCCTTGATATTTATTAACCAGCTCATGCCACCAGCTGTCAGTTTTAACTGACTATCTTCATCGCTTCGAGCTACAAATGTAAGCCAAGGGGTTGCACGTTTTTGACTCGATAAGTCATAACGAAGGGGGACTTGAGAAAGTGATGTAATATCCCTAACTTGCTTATTAATGCGAGGATAAAACTGATCATCAACTAATCGTTGTTCTTCAAGCTCAGTGATTAGAACACTTTTTGATGATGTAGAGGCATGCACTACGCTGCTGCCTTTTAGTAGAGTCTGAGTAGACATTAAAGAAAGCAAGTCATAATGGCGTTTTACAGCCAAAGGCTCATTGTGCGTAAATACGTCATCACTAAAAACGTTGAGGGAATATTTATTGTAAACTGATTCCATCGCGTCATTAGCGGTTTTTAACCAGTAAGGTAGCAGCAACTTTTCCTTGGTTTTGTTAGCTGTTGTGTCATCGAATATAGCTCGATGGCTTTGTGTTATTTTTACGTAAGCATCTGTGTGGCTTCTTATCGTTAAATATTGCCCTGCATTAATGGCTAAATAGTCACTATTTACCAGACCTACTTGTTGATCTTGATATTCAAGAGCTTGGTTATTAATGATGTTTACTTTTGCTGTGAGTACTTCATCAACATAGGCATACACAGCGCCGTGGCGCTCCAGTGATTGCATATTTTTTCTAACAGAAAGCTTAATTTTTTTAGCATCAGGGAAGTAAAGAGTAACTTCTTCGCCTTTATCGAATTTATAAAAACGTTCACTGCCTTGCCTTGAAGAGAGTAATATTGAAGGTTTGGCAAGTTTTAATGCGCGTTTAAAGCTATCAATTTTTGTTTGATAGTGGCCAACTAAAGCTGAAAACTCAGCCTGTTCATCCTGACGGTTTTGAATTGCCACAATACGGTTGTGGCCTAAGGCCGGAAGTTGGCAGCGGCCATTAGAACACAGTAAGTCTCGTTCCAGTTGTATCCGTTGCTGAATATATTGTGTGTTGCCTACACTCATAATGAACTTATCTAACAGTTCTGAGTTGATCTCCAACCAATGCCCTTCAGGTAGCCATAAATATTGGTGTTCAAAAGAATCAACTTGTATCTTTTGTGTCGTTGCCAGCACATCTAATTTAGGTGAAGTTTTTAACCAAATCGGCGGCTGAAGTACTGCATGCTCTTGCTGTTCAGCATAAGCAGGTTTGAAGGCTAGCAGCGTAAGTGTTATAAAAGCGATTATGAAATAAGGCATTGGCTAAACTGCTTTAAAAGTAAGTTATTGGTAATTAAGCGCTCTCGTAGTTCGCGACTTAACTCGATATGGAAAAAGTGACTATTCACAGGACCTAGCGAATTAAGAATGTTTTGTGTACCTCCTAGTTCATATACATCCTGCCCATAAACTAGGGCATTTACATCAAGTTTAGAATTCAGGCATTTAGAGATGTGTAAGCTGCGTTGCGATGCATGTAAATGGCCTTCGCTGATGATGATATCTGCTTTTCGTCCTTGCTCTGTAGTGCGCTTTTCCTTTGCAAATCCATGGATTTGATAAATTGAAAATGTTTCAACGATTTTACCGTATGCCAGAATGAAGGCATTACTACTGCTATTTTGGTATTGACTAAAGTCTATAATTTTACCTTGGAGGTCGCGGCTGCTTCTATGTTTAGTATTCGTCAACAAAACTTGGCACTCACTAAACAGAGCTTTAGCAATTAGTAAAGTATGCTTGTCAAAATATCTATGCGGTGCATAAGAAATACAGGGTTTACCTTTTGGCTTAAAATGTATTTCGCCACCTGAAATTAAAGATTTCTTGGCATACAACGCACCCTTGCTAAAAGTAAAGTGCTTAGGGACTTCATCTTGGTTATTGAGCCAAGCATGCAAGGTAAATGTGAGTTGCTCAAAATCACTCTCAACACTTGTTAACGGAGTAAATAATAATGCAAAAACAATAATAAAGTTAAAGTTCATTATTCCACCACCTTACTTTTTGCTCCTGCATTGGGTACTCTTCAAGTATAGACAACCAAATTGTTTCTGAAGAACTTAAAGTCACATACTGCAGTGTCTCTATATCATTAGCTAGATTGAGTGTAACGCTCGGATAACTCGTTATTTGACTTTTTTTAGGGTGGATCAAAAAAGACTTTAATAATTTAGAGTTGTGAAGTTGGAAACTTTGCTTCGCAATACTGTATTCACTTGTAAGCCCAAGCTTGTATTTTGCAGAATGCGAAATGTTTAAAGTTACAGGTTCATTGCTTTGGGCACGAAATACTTTAAAAACAATGCTAATTGGACGTTTCTTTTTATCATATGATAGCTTCACTGGCTTATTTTTAACCAATTGATAAAGGCGCTGTTTTACCCATGGGCGATGACCATACCAATTTTGATAAATTACACTGGCTTCGTTAACTAACTGCTGTTGATCAGCAAATGAGATGTCATCAGTTTTAAGCTCTTTTGCACTGTTACTATTTAATCGAGAGATTAAGCGGTTATCATTTGAGCTTGCAGAGGGAATAGCCTGATTTTTATCATAGAGTCCAAAATTAAACTCCTCTGCAGGTTGATGTTCCTCATAGTAACGGTTCGGGCTTAACCCAAGAGCCACATTTGATAGTGGTAACAGATTGAAAAGCTCTTTAGATTGGTAATAAGTTGTGGTTTGCTCAACGTCTGGAGGCGGAGCAAATGTACGAATATTTACAAACAGATCGCGTTGCGATAAGTCATAATGATTACGTGCTTTTTGTTCATACCATGCTGCAATATCATAAAAGCCATTAGTAGACTCAGTAAGAATTGGCTGGTGTGCAATTCGGCGTTGATAATGAAAACTCGCGAGTCTTGATTTCAATCGCACATACACATCGTTATTAGCCGTAATTTTTACATATTTTGTCTCTTTCCCAGTACGAAGGTAGTAGGGGGTCAGCATACCTACTGCTTGTCTTTGAGTGTTGTCTGCTATTAATCGATCAAAGCCAGAAATTTCACCTTTGATCGTAATAGAGTAACGATCTATTTGGATTTGGTTTTCATCGTATAGAGAAATATCTAATTGACTCGTTTCGAGAGCCCTGAGCTCAAGGTTCAAATGGCTTAATGGCACAACATCGAACTCTACGTGCTCTTGCGCATTAATCAGGTAACTACCAGCATAACTTGTTAAAATAGCGGTGCCAGATTCAGTTCGCCATTGGGTTAGCAGCTCTTGCTCACTGCAAATTGTAATTAATCCCGGCTCAAGAGGCTGAGTTTGATATGTGTTTTCTTTATCTGTTAGCCTGTAGTTTATAACTTTTGGTGCTTCAAACTGAAGTTTGTCATACCAGATTAATGACGGAGTCTCTTGGTCATTACTAACAGTGAAATTTAAACGATCACTCTTGTCTAATGTGATACTGGCGCATAAACCATGTTTGGTATAGTAAGCAGCAAGACTATGCTGTTGCTGACTAAAATCATAGGTTAGTACATTATACGGTAAGCTTTCATAAAGAATATCTGATTTAAAGTCGATTCCAGGAATGCCTTGTGGCGCTATTTTTTGCCACCAAAACGCCATTGCATTCGTTATTTCAGTATTTGTTAAGGTATTTTCACCCATCGTGAGGTAATCAGTTGCACGTTTACGTCTATCGACGGGGCGTTTTAGCCAACTATTGAGTGGATCAACGTTTTGGTCAGGTGTTTTAGCATGCACTCGAACTACCACTCCTTGAATTGTCTTTTCTTCAGGAATAAGTGTAAGTGCTAAGCTTTTCGCTTGTGGGTAATGTTTAATGGGTAGGTAAAATGATTGCCCAGAAGCCACATTCAAAGACTGCTTATTTTCAATGATTTGCTTAATTTGTTGATCTTGACTGTTATTAACTAACTTTGAAGCATGGTGATAAACTTTATCTACAATCACCTCTTTCTTGTCATTATAAAGAGTGTATTTGATGGCGTAATTTACCGGCTGTTCAAGAGTGACAGATTGATCAAATACGGCGTTTGATAAGATCCTAAGTGAGTGTGTTCGCTGATTTGAAAATGTATAAGTCAGTGGTTTTGTGCTACTAAGCCACTGTACTTTTGAGCGAGTTTCTTTACTTGTTTGGGGGTTAACTGGCTCAGCAGAATCTAGCCAAATTAAAAAGCTATTCCAAGCAAATAAGGCTGTTAACAATACAATGATAAGAACTAAGATTGCGAAGAAGCGTTTAATTAGATACATCAAAGCCTCCCCCCATCATTTTGTTGAAAACATCCACATCAATCAATTGATTGCTCGCCGGATTATATATAGCGACTAGACTATTGTGCTGCTTGATCATCAGTGCGAATTTATCTAAATTCTCTAATTTTATGGTTTGTAATACGCACTCATTAAGCTCTGAACATATTGTTTTCAGTACAGCAATTTGCTTATCGGCGGTATATTGATTAATTTTTCTAAAGATAATTTGTTTATCGCTGTCAGGTAACGTTAACCAGTTAGAAGGAGATAAAGTGGCTAGGTTAATAGTGGTGACTGTTGGATAAGTAGAAATCGCAAGAAGGCGCATAAGCAAACTATCTTGATCCATTGAAAACTGTTCTTTAAAGTCTGAGGCTATCCATAAAGTAGCGAGCTCGCTGTTTGCATTAAACTGTTGATAGCCATATTGCGGTGAGCTCCCAATCTCAAGTCCCCGAGTGGCTTTTTGGCCTGTTACTACTTGGTAATTAACACCTAAAATGCTTAAGTCTTTGGTTAGTTTTTCCATTAAAGGGGCAGCAACGTCACTTACCTGAGTATTTGAAAATGCAATTGCATTAGGGCGGATCCATGACGGAGCACTATGGCTGCGAATTTGGATATTTAAGCTCGGTTGTTGTGCTTTAAAACGCGAATAGCTTTGATGGACGATATTGAATAATGAATCGACGTTGTCTGCAGCAAGTACATTAGCCTTCGGGTGAGCATATGGGTGTGCTCCTGCAATTAATAAGTTAGCGGCATTTGAAGTCGTAAAAAGTTGGCTGGCAAAACTAAGTGTATTTCCTTCAAAAACAGGTCTTGGCACGCTTAAACTTATTGCTTCATGTTTGCTAAGCGCAAACGCATACAGACCTTGGCCAAGATCCATTGCTTCATTATTTTGTAAGGGACTTAATAGTAAATATCGGCCACTATTATTCTGTACTAGTTGTAACTGATAGTTAAGTAACTCTGCAGTGCCATTTATCTGCTTCAGGTGATTTAAAATATCCTCGTTCAGTGAGGCATTGCCGATTTGCTGTATCAATCTATATAGTGGTGTTAGTACTTCAAATTCCCAAAGCGCAACTTGGCTGTGTGTCAGTGGTTGATAATTGAGACTGCCTTTACTACTTATATACGATGAGAAATCTTCGACAATTTTGACCATTTCTTCATTGATTATGTTGAGTTTTAAATTGCTATAACGGTAATTTTCACGGTATATATACGCCAATATGTTGGTGTAGTTATCTCCATTAAGAAAGACTTCTAGCATAGACCCTTTAAAACTACTCGAAGGCAAGCTACTCGCTGTTGCCTTACCAAAATAAGTTGCTTCACTGCCGATAAACTCATGCATTTCGCGTTGGCTTATAGAGGCCGGAAGTCGATTAAAGATCCAATACTGGCTTTTAACTTCAGCAGGCGTGCTTTTTAGTAAAGCTGCGGTGTAGCGGTTAGATTCACGAACTTGCAATAATTCTTGCGCCTCTAATGCGTTAATGAATGCTTGGTAAAAAGGGCTTTGCTGGTTTTCCTTCGCTAATGTTATTTGAGGCGTTTTTGTTGCCCCAAACACTAAAGCTTTACTTTTTAGATGCTGAAAAATAAGGGCTGCTGAGTCGCTAGCAAGATTTTCAGTGATAGGATACGGAACTGTGATTATGAGTGGCGTTTGTGGCGTTTTGTTAATCACAAATAAACCGCGTTGCTGATTCTCAACAATATCTATTAGGTATACATAGTTTTCATCACTAACGAGTTTAAACCCGATAGAGTTAAATAAAGCGCTTAGGTGACCTATTTTTTGCTTACTTTTAATCGCTTCATTTAACTGATAAACCGCATATTTGAAATCAGAGACTGCCTGACTGGCTTTGTAGCTACTTACGGTTACCTTATTAGAACGAGTAGTATATAAGTAGCTTTTGTATTGACTCACTTGCTGATTGAGCGTGATGACTTGCAACTGTTCTGCTTCAGGGTCAATATTTTGTTTTGTTAGTAAAGAAGGGATAAGCATTACTAAAAAGCCAACAATAATAGCAAGGCTTCCACCTACAACAGATGTTTGAAAAGTGGCTCTTAGCACAAGGCCTAACGCATTTTTTTGATAGATCTTTAGGGCAAGTAAGGTGGCTAGCATGTAACCAAATGCAAAAGTGTCGGTTACTTTTACCGTTGGAAAAAACCAAACGACGATATAGTTTAAAATAAGCTTAAAGATAAAGCCTATAGTAAAAAATAACATCAATAATCTAGCACCTTCGATATGTGCATGTTTTAGGCGAGTGAAATGAATGAGAGAGCCGCCAACGGCTAAGATAACAGCTGTTTCAATGAATGAGGTTAAAATCTTACTTGGTTGGGTAAGCTGCAAAGCTAATAGGGCTGGTAGCATGATACCATTGAACTCCCAACCATATTTTAAATTTGCTCTGGAAGCTAAAAAAGCGGTAATAACTAAAATAATATAGGCTTTTGGCGCTGCAATGATTGATGCGGCAACAGCTTCATACATAATACCTAAGTTAGCGATACTAAAATTGGTAAATGGCATGAGTACAAATCGTACTAAAATATAGGTAATGAACAACTGAATAAAAGTTACTTTCAGGCCGTACTTAAAGCCACCATTCCACATTACATTGGCAGTTAGTGCGATGATGATAAGACCCAAAGAATAAAGTTGTGATGCATAATCGAAAGTGATATCCCATTGGCTCAACTGATCTGCAATAATTGGCCAAAACAGGGTATCCATACAAACACGAACTAAAATACTAATTAGGATGATGGCAAAAAAACGGTCCCTGCCAAACATTTCACTGTAGCCAAAACGCTCCATCAAGTAATTTGCACTAAAGCGCATAACCCCAAACACAACAATTGCTTCTATAATAATCACCGCGGCAGAGGTGGGGCTTATTATCAAAAGTGGCACAATGTAACCAGGTACAACAAGGCCTGTGAGTGGAAAACCAAAGCGCAAATTCAGTAGGCATACTACAGCCGTGCCGACCCAAACAGTTGTTATTACTGATTGGCCCAGTCCACTACCTGCAGGAAAAAGCGCTAAAACGAAATCCATTAAAGTTTAGCCTCCGAAGATATTTCAGGAGTATTTGCTATAAACTCAAATAAAATTCCAGATACTTGAAAAGGTGCACCTGATGCAGTTTGCGAGTTATCTGAATGAAGCGCTCTAATAATTAGAGTGTAATGATGTGCACCAAGTTTAGCAGGAAGCTCAACGGTCGCTTTATTAAGAGTAATGTAACGTAATTTACCCTTTGCAATCTCAATATCAAGCTCACAACTTTTACACAGTAAATCAAGCGCAGTGGTTTCAAAAATAGCTATTTGATGCTGCTTAGCAAAACGCTCTAAAGATGCATTGGTTTGAATAACTTGACCAAACAGATTAAAAAGCACAGTTGCTGGGCTTGTGTGGTTAAAAACCATCTCTAAGGTAGTAAGCTTTTGCTCCATTTCGTTCAGGGAGCTTTTTACCTTTTGGCTAATAGGCTCGTGCAGCTTATAGGTGAGTAGCCTGTTTAATAAGGTACGGTTTTTAGCCTGTGTTGTTTTGAAAATATGGTAATGGAATAGTAGTTCAGCAACCTGAGCTGCAAATTTATTAACGTTTTGCTCAAAGGCTTGTTGGTTAAAGTTATGATTAGGAATAATTGATAAAGCCCAAAACCCACGGACATCTCCGGCATATACCAGTGGTGCGATAAACTCGATTTCACCCTCAATGATTTGCTTAAAAAATGGACGGTTGATCTTTACAATACCCAATGACTTTAACGCATTACTATAAGGCGTTCGCTGATAGTCACGTCTCATTTCTTGAATATCATCAAGTTGGCAGTTGATAGCCCGAATTTCAACGACGCGATGGTCGTCTTCTTTTCGAGCTAAAAAAATTGATTTTTCTAGATCTAACTGTTGGCTAATTAATTGTATTATGGGATCCCATGGAGAAGGGTGCTCTATAAAGCTTTGCGGAATATAACGGCCCATCATCATTTGCTGAATGTTATTTACATCAGTTGTAAGCTCTTTATCTTCAGAAATCTTCCTCGCCACCACAACCCAAAATAATGTGACAAAGGTCAGAATGATGTATTGGCCGATAGGGATAAATAACTTTGCAAAGTTCACTAAAAAATAGCCAGCGCAACACCAAATGATAGTTATGCTTAGTGCGACTAGAAATGAATAACTAATCGACATTTTTTGAAAGAAAAACAGTAGGACAAATACCAGTATCAGCGCAAGTACTATCGAGATAACAAAATTAAGCTCATTTATTGTGCTGTTTTTTTCTAGACTATCAGCGATATAAGCAAAAAGAAGTAAGGGGTCATTAAGCCCTTCTAATTTAGGGGCATGTATCAGCACATTAAATTCAGCTGATTGCTGACCGACAATAATCACTTTATTTTCGAGTTGCTCACTCATCACATCAAAGCCAAGAACTCGCTTAGCTGTAAATTTAGGTAGCGCAGAAACTGCCAATTTAAAGTTAATCAGTCTTGATTTTTCGTGCTTATAACCAAAAACAGCTTGCCACACACTTTCACACTCAAGGTTAGTCGCTGCTGGAATACGCATTTGATATGTTGCCCAAATCTCTACGTTTGGCACACAGTACTTACTTTGCGAATAAGGGTAGAAAACACGCTCATTGTCTACAGGTGCTAAAGGTTCATCTGCTAAAACAATGATTGCTTTTGGCTGGTACTCTGTAAGCTGGGTGACTAATTGTGAATGGTTAGCACTAAGGTTTTGACTGGTGATAAGCACTACATTTGTTTGCTGAGTGCTACTGAGAGATTCTATTTTTTTATATAAAAAGGCATTACTTGCTTGAAATAAATTCAGCAGGTTACTGATAATCACAATTGCAAATAAGCAAACAGTAAACCAAAAGGCTCTTTGCAGCGTTAATCGCAACAATTGTTGTAATACAACCACAATTCCTCCTTAATCAAGTACAGTGAATGTCAGCGTTAAGCTCACTTCACTACTTGAATTGACTTTTAAAAAGTCAAAACCGTGCATTTTATCGGTCTTCCATTGTCCGTTTTCTAGGTTGATACTTTGTTGCCAGCTGATCATTGCGACATCATCTAGACGCGTGATCGCTTCTCCTGTATTGGGTGGATAGTGCCTAAATTGTAGTTTTACGCCACGAGGTGGTAATTTTTTAGGCCCAAGTGTTAACTCATCAGAAGGTAAACTAAAGTCATGGCTAAAAGCTTGCCATGGTTGATTACCTCCTTCGCTAACGGGAATTTGGTTTTCTGCGAAGGTAAGGTCATCAATTTCTGTTGTATAAGTAAGCAAGGCCTCAAGCTGACCACCATTTTCAGATTGCAAATAGGTCAGTAACGAAAAGTCTTTACTTAACTCTAGTGCACCTGTTTCGTCGGTTAACTCCATAACCCGCATAGTGTGTCTAAATGGAATAATAGAGGGAGTGTTGTCAAACTTATCTCGGGTTGAGCACAGAGCTTGCAAACCATTGAATGGCTTATCAGTGCAAGGCAACACACTTTCACTGCTATGATCCCATCGACTAACTTCAAAGGTGTCTGCGTCGTTATCCCAATCTTCAAAATCGCCAAAGACCATAATATCTCGGCCCACTAAAAGCGTATCTAAAGAACCACTATTAACGTCTATGGATGAAACGTAAGCAGCAGATGATGGTGAATATTGTCTCAAGTCTATGATGTCAGTGGTGGCATCAATGTTGATAGTCACTTGCTGAGTATTTTTTGTTGCTTGATTTGCAGCAAAATATATTTCAGCGTAGCTTTCTCGGGGAACAAGCGTAATATTGTCATCAGAAAGTTCGGCGATTCTTCTCAATAAATAGTGACTTAAAAAACCAGTGGTGAATCGAGGTTTATAGTCTTCTAAATAAATAGGATAAGCAAAACCACGAGTGATTTTTTGGCTTTGCGTATCAAGGTCCAGCATAACTGCAAGGCCTAATAAGGTATCAAGTCTGGGTTGGTCAAATACAAAGTTACCCAAGCCCAATATGGCTGGTATTTCATTAAATACAGCAAAGCCTTGGGCAATGTGTGGGTGATGGCCAATTAGTAGATCAGTATTTTGTGAAGAAAGAACTTCAAATCGGCTACCTATATAAGGTGATGGAGTATACGAGTATTCATCACCACCATGCATTTGTGCAATGACAAAGTCAGTAGGATCTAACTGTTCAAGTGCAGCTTTGACTGCCGCTGAATTTGTTAAATCAGCAGCCCCACCTTTATTGGTGTCAGCAACGTAGGTATATTGATGTTCTTTTCCGGTAATTGAAGTTGCAGCAAAGAGCACTAAATTTACATTATCAAGGTTATGCTCGACAGTTTTAAAAGCGTCAGTTTCACTTAAACCCGCACCGCTATTTAGGAACCCTGCATTTGACACTTCAAGGAGTGTATCTTCAAGGCCATTCTGTAAATAGTCATAGATGTGATTATTACCAAGGCCAACATAATCAATACCAATTTCAGTAAGGCTTTGCAGTGATTCAGGCAAAGAGAAAAAGCTGAATTCTTTAGTCGGATGAACTGTTGTTGGCATCGTCGTAATAGGTGACTCAAGATTAACCGATGAAAAGTCAGCAGCTTTAAAGAGCGCTGCAACTTCTGTGGTTATGGCGATACTATCTTCGCGTGCTGAGTCAGGACGAATGAGCGCAGTGTTAACATTAGGTACAGATGTGCCCATTGTCTCTAAGTTGGGGTCTAGGAAGCGTCGACCAAACATTGTATCACCAGCAAATAACAAGCTTTTTGAATTTGCTGATTGTGTTTCTAATTGGATGTGTGAGGTTACAGAGTTAGGTTGGTTTACTAAAATACCTGCCTTTGGGAAATAACCTGATTGTGCAATAAAAACAGCGTGATTACCAAAAGAGAGGTTGCTAATAGAAACACGTCCATTTTCATCGGATAGGTACTCTTGACCTGCAACGTCAACGCTCACATTGTTAAGAGGTGTTTGATTTTCATTGGTAATAGTAAATACGATGTCAGCGGTGCCCGCAATTAGCGCTTCACGATCACTAATTGTATCTTGCTTTTGTTGTTGCGGTTTATCTTCACTAGGATCTTTTACTTTGCACGAGATTAGAGCTGTGCAAAGAATCAACACTAACGAATTGACAATTACTTTCAATTAACACCTCGAGCTGCCACCTAATTTATTTTAGATAGGTCAAAATTATTACAACCATTTTATAATCGCGAGCAAATAGGAACAACACGTCTTTGGCTCTGAAAATTCAGATATTGCAATGAAAAACAGTAAAATAAGTAACGGTTAAATAAACAAAAAATAAAAACCAATAAAAAGAAATGGGTTATTTTTATAGTGTAGTCTAAATTGATTAGTTGATTGAACTTGAGCGGGAATCAAGTTCGTGTTGCAGGTTTTTCTAGAGTGGGAACAAATAAAAAAGGCCATTTAATGGCCTTTTTGTGCGTATGGGCTTTCACAAAATGAAAGTTAGAATTTGTATTTAATACCAAACATAGCAACGACAGGGTCAATTTCTACTGTTGATGTTAATGCTTTTGAGCCGCCAGCATATACAGTTGCATCTGTATCGATATCAATAAGTGAAACCATGCCATGTAGACCCCAGTTTTCACTCATCATGTAGTTGAAACCAGCTTGAGCTGCAAAGCCAAATGAGTCGTCTAGTTTGACTTCTACGTCGTCAGTACCTAATGTTGCTTTTAGTGCAGCTGAAGGCTCTTCATCAAAGAAAACTGTATAGTTTACGCCTACACCTACAAATGGACGGAATTTATAGGTTGCATCAAAAAAGTGATATTGTGCTAAGAAAGTTGGTGGTAAGTGTTTAATTTTAGCAATCTTATTACCAGCTAAGCCACCAGCACCTTGAACATCATGACTAAATGGCGTTGCAGCAACTAACTCAAGCACCCAGTTATCGTCTAGTGCATAATCTATAGTAATACCTAATTGCGTGTCATCATCTGCGCGTAAGCCTAGTGCCGGAGCCTCATTGATTTTTGAGCTATCGTTGTCAGGGTTTACGTTAATAGCACCCACGTTCACGCTTAAGTTTGCGTTTGCAACAGGAGAGAGTGCTAATAGTGAAGTAAGTAATGCAATGCTTAATTTGGTTTTCATGTTGTTCTCCGCGAACTACTTGTCTTATTTGGTTGAGGCTATTATTACTAAGTTGGAGGGGACAAAACCTGTTCTAGATCAAAGTTTCAAAAATGTTTGAACTAAGTGAAGCCATTTATTGATTTAGATTAAGTTTTTAAACGGGTACAGCGAAAAAAAGATTGACTCTCATTGACTTTATATTCAGTTGCGGCTGTTAAACTAACGATGTTATTAGTTTATTAGGTGTGTTTCATGGCTGCTCCCCAGCATTTATTTCTTCATGGCTCGATTTCAAAAGCGTTACTTAAATTAGGTATCCCGATCATCTTAATTAATATTTTGCAGTCTGCTTATCAGTTAACCGATGCTTTTTGGGTAGGGCGCTTGGGGGCAGAGCAAGTAGCTGCCGTTTCTGTCAGTATGCCGGTTACTTTTTTAGTGATTGCTATTGGCTCAGGGTTGGCAATGGCGGGAGCCATTTTATCTGCTCAATATATGGGAGCTGGCCAGCAAGATAAGGTAAACCATGTTGCTGCTCAAACCATGTTAATGGTGACAATTACCGCAACCATACTTGGTTTAATAGGTTATGTGTTATCGCCTTACTTTTTGACTTTATTAGGCGTTGAAGAGCAAGTGTTTGGTGATGCGCTTAAGTTTATGCATGTGTCTTTCATTGGTGTTGTGTTTGTGTTTATTTATGCCATGTTTCAGGCCTTAATGCGTGGCATCGGGCAAACTAAGGTGCCACTGTATATTGTTAGCGGTACTGTTTTACTCAATTTTGTACTCGACCCTTTACTGATTTTTGGATTTGGTGATTTCTCTGGTTTTGGCGTAATGGGGGCGGCATTAGCCACTCTCATTACGCAAAGTTTAGCGGCATTAATTGGCGTTTGGGTATTTTTGCGAGGCCGTCACGGCATTCAACTTAAACTCTCTAGCTTCAAACCAGATTGGCAATATATGAAACAAGCGTTCTTTTTAGGGGCTCCTGGCTCGGTTGAACTCTCTGCAAGAGCCTTTGGGTTAATTATTATGTCGTTTTTGGTTGCCAGCTTTGGTACGCACACCATTGCCTCTTATGGTGTTGGCTCTAATATTTTGCAAATGGTGATGATCCCGGCAATGGGTCTTTCAATGGCCGTTTCTACCTTGGTAGGTCAAAACATGGGAGCAGGAAACCCACAGCGTGCAGCACAAATAACACGTTTAGCCGCGCTTTGGGGGCTGTTAGGCCTGACATTAGTGGGCATTTTAGCTTATGTATTTGCTGAATACTTGGTGGCTTTTTTCATTCCTGATGATGAGTCTGTTATTGCTGGTGGCGCTGAGTTCATTCGCGTCATGTGCTTAACTTGGGGCGGAATAGGCGTGCAGCTTTGTGTTGTTGCTGCATTTAGGGCTTCAGGAAACATGCTCAATGCGATGATTGTGTCACTGCTCTCGCAATGTGTTATTCAATTTCCTGCAGCGTATATTTTGTCTAAACATACCTCACTGGGACCACAGGGCATATGGTATTCGTTTGCTATTACTAATGTACTTGTGGCAATTATTACTTATTTATGGTTCGCAGCAGGTCGCTGGCAACGAACACAATTAACCAAAGAAGACAAAGACATTGCTAAAGTGACCCAAGAAACCCTCATTGAAGAAGGAAATCATTAATTTAAGTTTCACATTGCGGTCATAAACTCTCGTTGTAATAACCCAAGCTTTCTACATAACTAGGGTTATTATGAGTTTGATATCAAATGCAGAGTTAGCAACGCACCTATCAGTGCAATCTGAGGTGGTAGAAACATTACAAACCTTGATCCGATTTAAATCGGTAACGCCCGAACAAGCTGGGGCAATTGACTGGCTCGAAAGTAACTTAAGCCAGCTAGGTTTTGATTGTGAGGTATTTAGTTTTAATCATGTTACTAATTTAATTGCTAAAATCACTTTTGGCGAAGGCCCTATCGTTGCTTTTTCAGGTCATATTGATGTGGTACCTGCAGCGCAAGGTGATTGGCGAGTTGATCCATTTAGTGGCGAGATAGTGGATGGCAGTGTCTATGGCCGTGGCGCAGCAGATATGAAAGGCGGTGTTGCCGCTATGCTTTGCGCAACCAAACGGTTTTTAGCGCAAAATAGCAATAAACGCGGCACATTTTACTGGTTAATTACCTCAGATGAAGAGGGCGAGGCTGAATACGGCTCTTTACTGATTGCTGAGCGTCTTGCCAAACAAGGTATTGTGCTTGATGGTTGCCTAGTTGGTGAGCCAACAAGCCATCAGCATGTGGGTGATACCATAAAAAATGGCAGGCGGGGTGCGCTGTCTGCACGATTATCTATTCAAGGTAAAGCAGGGCATGTTGCCTATCCAGAAAACACCATAAACGCAGCACATTTAAGTGCCGAGGTTGTAAAGCGCTTAATGGCAATTAGCTGGCACAAAGATGAAGCTAGCTCGGCAACAACACTGCAAGTAACCGGAATTAATATTGCCAATGTGGTCGATAACCTTGTTCCTGCTCAGTGTGAGCTCACCTTTAACGTGCGTTATAGTCATGGCTATAAGAGCAAAGATGTTAAAGAAGAAATTCAATTTGCATTGGCTGATTTAGCATCGCAGCTAACGCTTGTTTGGGAGCGTCCGTGTGAATCATTTTATACCCTGCATCAAGCAAGTAATTGCTTGTTGCAGCAGCTTGAACAAGCTGTGCACGAAGTAACTGGCAGCTTTCCAATGCTTAGTACAAGTGGTGGCACATCCGATGGTCGTTTTTTTGCCAATGAGCACACGCAAGTGATTGAATGTGGCGTGCGAAACCATACCATTCATCAAGTTAATGAACACGTACCCATAGTAGACTTAAAAACTATTGAGCAAATATATTTAGCTGCGCTTAGAAATATATTTAGTTAAAAAAGAAAAAGTCGGCGAACATGCCGACTTATTTTTTAATGACTATTAGCGTGTCTGTCCCAAATACCTTTTGGCTTTACTGGCTTTTACTTTATCTAAGTCGACAAGTACTAATCCATCAATGCAATTATTAAACTCAGGGTCGATGCTAAAACTTAAAAACTGTACGCCGCCTGGCTCGCAAAGTTCAGTGTATTGTTTGAATAGGGTTGGGACCTGTGCGCCGATATTGGCAAGCACATGTTTAAGTTCAACAAAATCTTCTTTAATATCATTACCAGAAAATAACTGAGCACATTGTGCTTTTTGTGATTCTGTATGACGATATTCATTATTGGGGATTGCTAACACTTGTTTAGCACCATAATAATGTTGGTAATAATGAACTAGTAGCGATTTAGCTTGCTCGGGTAGTGCATTTGACACACTAACCGCGCCAAACAAATAGCGGTATTGCGGGTAACGGTTAACGAATGCGCCGATGCCAAACCACAAATAATCTAGGCTCTTTCTGCCCCAGTATTTGGGTTGCACGAAGCTTCGACCAAGCTCTATACCTTTTTCTAAATACGGTGCCATATCATCGCTGTAGCTAAATAGGCTATCGGTATATAAACCTTTGCGGCCATGTTTTTCTATGATGTCTTGTGCGCAGGCAAGTCGATATGCGCCAACTAGTTCAAGTTGTTTGGCATCCCATAGTACAAGGTGTTGATAATCCATGTCGTATTTATCTATATCTCGGCGTTTACCACTGCCTTCACCGACTGCGCGAAACGCAATTTCACGCAGTCGGCCTAGCTCACGAAAAATCGGCGAGCTGCCACAGTATTGATATAAGTAGATTTTCATTCCATCAGAGGTTTCACCTAATAATTCACACTCCTCAATGGCTTTTTTAAGGTCTTTAGTCGCTTCTGGGCTGGCTATGGGGGTTTGTGTTTTTAACGGCAGAGGTTTTTTAGTAATAAGTCGATACAGTTGCTTTCTTATCAGCTGAGCTATTTCTTTATCTTTTAAATTCTCGATTAAATATGACTCAGGTGGGATAGATGCACCAATTTCAAACTCTAATGATTTTTGTCGTTGTTTAAACATCTCTTTGACCAATAACAAACTGGCTAATGGTTTATAAATCATTGAGGTGCCGTAAAATAGCGGGCTGTTTTTCGCTTTGATGTAAATAGGTAAAATAGGCGCGTTAGCTTTTTTTGCCATACGTAAAAAACCACTGTTCCATTTACAGTCTTTAATTCCCGTTGGACTTAAGCGCGATACCTCACCTGCAGGGAAAATTAATAACGCACCGTCTGATTTTAAGTGCTGTTGGATATTAGCAAGTTCTTTCTTTTTACTCGTACCAGAGAGGTTATCAACGGGAAGTAGCAACGAGTGCATTGGGGTGATAGACATTAGCATGCGGTTTGCAACAACCTTTAAGTCAGGGCGCACAGTTGATAAGACTTTTATTAGCGCTAATGCATCGAGTGAACCAATAGGATGGTTTGCCACAATAATAATATTGCCTTCACTAGGAATATGCTCCATTTGCTTTGGCTTGTAGCGTGTGTCAAAGTCTAGCTCTTCGAGCACCTGCTCTACAAATTCAAGTCCTTGTAAGTGTGGGTATGCATCACCAAAGGCAACAAACTCTTGCTCATGTAATAAATAACCCAAGCCTTTTTTTACTAAGCCTTTTACTTTTGGTGAATTTTCTAACTGTGGTAAATTTGCTTCTATTACTTTATCAACACTGATCATACACACCTCAATCTTAAGCGCATTTAGCGATGAAATTAGGTTAAGAGTTTGCTGTGACAGTTAGGTTGCAGTTGTGTGACTTTTTAATGAGCGCTTTGAGTACGAGGCAAAATGGAGAAGACAATGATTTTACTTGTGGCTATAACAGGCCGAGATTGCAGCCAATTAATTGCTAAGCTGCAAGCTTTATTACCAGAGGTCAAGGTACAGCTTTGGTCAGAGTGTACTGATTACGAAGCGGTTGAATTTGTGCTTGCTTGGAATGCGCCCGCTGATTTATGGCCAAAATTAGTAAACTTAAAAGCCGTTTCTTCTTTTGGTGCGGGTGTTGATAGCATTGATTTAACGAAGATAGCTGCACATGTTCCCGTTGTTAGAATTGTTGATGATAACCTGGCTAATGATATGGCAGAGTATGTGTTGACCCATGTATTGGCACACAAGCTTAGGCTTAAAGAGTATTATTTAAAACAATCAGCCGGCAGTTGGAAGCCAAAGCGAGCGTATTCACAGCAACATGTGGGTATTTTAGGTTATGGTGAACTAGGCAAAGCTTGTGCTAAGCGCTTACTTGCAAATGGCTTTAAAGTGAGCGCTTGGTCTAATAGTGAAAAACATGATTCTGAGGTGGACACGTATTACACACAGCATGGATTAGATGACATGCTTGGTCAAATTGATTATCTCGTTTGCTTACTACCACTTAATCAGCACACTCAAGGCATTATAAATAAATCACTCATTAGCAAACTGCAAAGCCATACGGTACTAATTAATGTTGCCAGAGGCAAACATGTCGTTGATGAAGATTTACTCGAGGCACTTGATAATGAGCAATTACGTGGCGCTACGCTAGATGTGTTTAGCGAAGAGCCTTTGCCTAAAACACACCCTTATTGGTCTCATGACAAAGTGACCTTAACCCCACACTGTGCTGCATTGTCAGATATAGAGTCAGTTACTTTGCAAATTTCAGATAATGTAAAGAGACTAATCGAAGGTAAAAACCTAATGAATCAGATTGATAGAACAAAAGGTTATTGACAAATTACAAATTAGTTTAATAAACACCTTGTTAACATCTGTAACTTTGTTATTCTGTTGTTGCTCAATAAAAAAACAACAATAAAAAAGAGGCGTTATGAAATCTAATCAAGGTGGAGCTAAATTTAGTCTAGTCGTAGTGTCAGTTATCGTTCTTGGTGTTTCAGCATGGTTTAATCAAGCTAATGCATCGGAGCAGCCAGCTCAGGCCACTGAAGTTAGCCAATCATAACCAACCAATCTCAGTAATTATGTGCAGCATGTTTTAATGCTGCACTTCAATCGCATTTTCTATTAACTTCTTTTTGAATGGATTTCTCTGTTCTCGTGTTTCTTCTCGTCTGACTTTTTAATCATCACATACGTTGCACCGCTACCACCATGATGCTTAAGGGCACTATGAAACGCTAAAACTGCTGGAATTTCTTGCAGCCACTTATTGGTATAGCTTTTTAAAATACCTGGTTGTGATTTATTTTTGATACCAATGCCGTGGCGTATAAGCACGACACGAATATTTCGTTTGTGGCAGTCATCAATAAAATTTAAAAGCGTGCTGCGAGCTCGTTGAAGAGGCTGACCATGCAAATCAAGCGTGGCATCAAGTTGATATTTAGCTAAACGCAGATTTTTATATACTTGGCCTTGTACACCATCTTTTTTAAATGCCAATATGGCATGGGGATCTAACAGCTCAACAAACTCACTGCGTAAATAGTTTTCATCAATTGCTAAATCACACTCAGCTGCTTTGCGTTTTTCTTGTTGCGCTAGTGAAGGGCCTTGTTTCGTGGAATCAAATTGAACAGTGTCATGCTTAAGAGGTTTTACGTCTTCCATTGACGAAAGAAATAAGTCGAAGTCGTTAAATGACACAGTGCACCTCCAAATTATTTATATACGACTAATATGGTATCTCAGTTCAGTCATCTTGTAAGCAAAAAAAAGCCCAAACAGAATGCTGCTTGGGCAGAAAAGATGATAGATGGGATAGCCTATTCTATCAATTTATCTTAGGAGAAGATTAACCTTGATTGATATTCAGTTGGCCAAATGTATAGACCTTGAATAAATAAAATGTATTGATCAACACTAAGCTCATATTCGAGATAACACTTGACGACATTAGATCTAAGCTAAATGATAGAAACAATAAACTACACGCGCTGATCGCTGCAAAACGTAGTAATGTCAGCTGGTTAATAAAAAATGCACCTAATCCTAGGGCAAGTAGCGTTAAGTTTAAAAGCCAATCTAGCTCGTTTACCATGGTCGTATCAATTCATATCTGTGTTGAAAAAGGAGCGCCATTATGGTGATCTTTTACACAGCTTTCAACCAAGTAATTTTTAATTTTCAGATTAGTTTTTTTAATCTATTGTTAGTTTTTTCATTGCTGCGAAGAAACCACTTTTATCTGTCACACGGTACTTCTGGCAAGTGTCTGGTTTACGCTTATCTTGGCAAAGATAAATAACGTTACGACTTAGGTCTGCACGGGGACTGAGGGTTGAATCAAATAAGTTTGCTCCATAGCCAAAAATGCCTGGCCAGAACACACTCTGAGATACCATACCAAGCTTTTCATAGGTGATTAAAATAGGTTTTGGTGTAATTAGTAGAATTAATACAACCGCTGCGAGTGTATACCAACGTGCTTTACTTTTTTTAAGCTCGATTTCAGGAATGCTTTGTTGCGCGGCTTGTGCACGTGCTTGTTGTTGGTTTACTGGTCTTTGTCGCTTTGCTTGTGTTGGTTTTTTTCGTTCAGGTGTTTTACCAAGCAAAGATTGTTTTTTTATTTTATTAGACATAAAGCTTATCTGGCCTTTTATATATAGCTCTCTATAATGAGATTATAACGAAGTTTTTGATATAATAGTCAAATTCAAAGCGTAAATTATTTATTTAAGTTAATATTGTATTAGCAATAAGTGTTATCTTTAAAGATTAGAGGAATAGTATGGACACGCAGCTTTCAATTCTTATCGTGGACGATGTTGGCACCGTGCGTAGCTTTTTAAACCAAACGCTTATGCACCTAGGTATCGATAATGTTCGAGAGGCATCCACAGCAGCGCAGTGTTTGAGCGCGTGCAAAGAGAAGGAGTTTAATATTATCTTTTTAGATATTGAACTACCTGATGGTGACGGTAAGGAAATCATCTCACAGATAAATGATATTTCACCTGAAGCAAACGTTGTTATGGTGTCTGCACATTCAACAGTGGAAAATGTTAAAGAAGCGATTGAAAAGGGCGCCAAAGGTTTCGTTGTAAAGCCTTTTACCCCAAAGAAGATCGCGGTAATGCTGAAAAAGTTTTACCCCGATTTAGAGATTGCATAGCAGTTATCTGAAAAACATTAAGATAAAAAAAAACCGGCAAAAGCCGGTTTTTTTATATTCATCAAAAACAAATTATAGCGCTTTGATTTTAGCTGCTAAACGGCTCTTATGACGAGCTGCTTTGTTCTTGTGGATTAGACCTTTAGTTGCGTAACGGTCTAGGATAGGTGTTGCAACAGCGAATGCCGCTTGTGCAGCTTCTTTGTCGCCCGCTTCAATTGCAGCAACTACTTTTTTGAAGTAAGTGCGCATCATTGAACGACGGCTTGCGTTATGTTGACGATTTTTTTCGCTCGTAATAGCGCGTTTTTTTGCAGACTTGATGTTAGCCAAGGTTTGCTCCTAACAATCTTAAAATAAGCTTAATTTAAAGGCCGTGGAATATGCCTGTTTTTATCATGAATGTCAACGAAATTTTGACATCTCAAGAAAAACTGCTCCTTATAACGAACATCAATTTGCCGCTTTAGCAGTTAATATCGCTATTGTAACAAAGGGTCGGGTTCGAGCCTAGTGCTTTAAAGATATTTTAGGCATAATCGCCCATCTTATAAGATTTTTGATAACGGGTTTAAGGTGGCAAAAGGATTATTTCGTTCCGGAATGATAGTCAGTGCTATGACAATGATTTCGCGTATTTTAGGATTGGTGCGAGATGCTGTAGTGGCTAATTTACTGGGTGCAAGTGCCGCAGCGGATGTGTTTTTGTTTGCCAATCGAATTCCTAATTTTTTACGTCGCTTATTTGCAGAAGGCGCTTTTGCACAAGCATTTGTACCTGTTCTATCTGAGATAAAAGAGCAGCAAGGCGATGATAAGGTCAGGTTGTTTGTTGCTCAGGCTGCCGGTACTTTGGGTACCATTTTATTAGCGGTTACTCTATTTGGTGTGGTTGCCTCGCCTGTCATTGCCGCATTATTTGGTACTGGCTGGTTTATTGACTGGTGGCAAGGCGGCGAAAATGCCGAAAAGTTCGTTCTTGCTAGTGCGCTGTTAAAACTGACTTTCCCGTATTTATTTTTTGTTAGTCTGGTAGCCCTCAGCGGTGCGGTTATGAACGTATATAATCGCTTTGCCGTTGCCGCTTTTACACCCGTACTTTTAAACGTATCAATTATTACTTGCGCTATTTTTCTACATGATAAGTTTTCGGTGGGGGCGTATGCGCTTGCCATCGGCGTATTTGTGGGTGGTCTAGTTCAGTTACTGTTCCAGTTGCCGTTTTTGTATCGTGCCCGCATGCTGAGCCGCCCTAAATGGGGGTGGCAAGATGAAAACGTCAAAAAAGTTAGAAAGCTCATGCTACCTGCCTTGTTTGGCGTTTCTATAAGCCAAATAAACTTGTTACTCGATACCATGATTGCCTCTATGTTAATGACAGGCTCTATCGCTTGGCTTTATTACTCAGACCGATTGATTGAGTTTCCTCTAGGCTTATTTGGTATTGGTATCGCAACGGTCATATTGCCTGCATTGTCAAAATTACATAGCACAAAAAGTACAAAAGATTTTCAGCTGACCCTTGATTGGGGGGTAAGGTTTGTTATTTTCTTAGGCTTGCCTGCCATGTTTGGTTTAATGGTAATTAGCCCGCTTATTATTACGGTTTTATTTGACCACGGTGCGTTTCAGGACGGTGAAATTGATCATGTCCAAGCGGTGAGCTACGGTGTGATGGCTTATTCAGTGGGATTAGTTAGTTTTATGCTAATCAAAGTGTTAGCACCAGGCTTTTATTCGCGTCAAGATACAAAAACCCCCGTTAAAATTGGTATTAAAACTCTGGTTTTAAACATGGTGTTTAACATTATGTTGGCACCATTTATTGGTTATTTAGGTCTGGCTTTGGCCACATCAATGTCGGCTAGTTGTAATGCTTATTTGTTGTATCATCAATTACGTAAAGAAGGGGTCTATCAGTTTTCTGCGATGAGCCTTGGTTTTACCTTTAAGTGTTTGTTTTCAAGTTTATTAATGGCTGCGTCTGTGTGGTACGTAGGCCAGCAATTTATGTGGCAAGCTTGGCACTTTACTGAGCAAGTGTTGTTGTTGGGCGGGTTATTAGTGTTGGCGGTTTTTGTATATTTTGCAGCCTTATTCATTTTAGGCGTGCGACTAAATACGATAAAAAGTGTTGCAACTACTGAATCAAACTAAAAAAAAGATTATAATCGGCGCTTCAAGCCCGATATCAATGTTTTGGGCTCGCTGATAAAGGCAAAAAGGTGGCATGGAGTTAATTAGAGGTATTCACAATATTCGCGCGCAGCATTATGGCTGTGTGTTGACCATTGGTAATTTTGATGGTGTGCACTTAGGTCATGCAGAAGTGATTAAAGGCTTGCTGCAAGACGCAGAAAAGCATCAATTGCCAAGTACCGTGATGTTATTTGAGCCTCAGCCACAAGAGTTTTTTGCTAAAGATAATGCTCCAGCGCGTTTAACTCGACTACGTGATAAGCTTAGCTTACTTGCTAAATTGGGAGTGGAGCGGGTGATTTGCATTAGCTTCAATCAGCAATTTGCCAATATGGAAGCAGAGCAGTTTGTCAGCCAAGTTTTGGTTGAAAAGCTAGGCGTTAGAGCATTAACTGTTGGCGATGACTTTTGCTTTGGAAAGCGGCGCCGTGGTGATTTTGCGTTGCTTAAAACCATGGGTGCTGAGTTAAACATGGATGTGAAAAGTACTGCGAGTTTTCGCAGGCTCAATGATAGAGTGAGCAGTACTCTTATTCGCCAGGCACTTGCTGCAGGGCAATTAGAAGACGCAAAAACCATGTTAGGTCATGGTTATGCAATTTCTGGACGTGTTATTCATGGCTGGGCAAAAGGTCGTGAATTAGGGTTCAGAACGGCCAATATAGCATTAAAACGCCAAGTATGCCCTGTAAATGGGGTGTTCGCGGTACGAGCAAAAGTTGGCGAAAAAGAATTATTTGGGGTTGCAAATATTGGCAACAAACCCACATTTAATGGAACACGCGCTTTGTTAGAGGTTCATCTGTTCGACTTTGCGCAAGACATTTATGGACAATTTATGCACGTGGAGCTAATTAAAAAGCTTCGCGATGAGAAAAAATTCGAGACATTAACACAACTGACGGCGCAGATTGCAGATGATGTGACCGCCGCTAAGCAGTGTTTTGGTTTAAATTAGGTAGCCGATACGGAAAGTAGGATTAATGAGCGACTACAAACATACTTTGAATTTACCGGAAACAGCGTTTCCAATGCGCGGCAATTTGGCTCAACGTGAACCAAAGATGCTTAAGACATGGTATGAAGACGATCTTTATGGTCAAATTCGCAGCGCTAAAAAAGGTAAAAAAACCTTCATTTTGCATGACGGCCCTCCGTATGCAAACGGTGATATCCATTTAGGCCACTCGGTAAACAAAATTCTTAAAGATATTATTGTTAAGTCAAAAACCTTGTCTGACTTTGATGCACCTTATGTGCCTGGTTGGGACTGTCACGGTTTACCAATTGAGTTAATGGTTGAGAAGAAGGTAGGCAAGCCAGGTGTCAAAGTGTCTTCTGCTGAGTTCCGTGAAAAGTGTCGCGAATATGCTAAGAAACAAGTTGAAGGTCAAAAAACAGACTTCAAACGTCTTGGTGTGTTTGGTGATTGGGACAAGCCTTACCTAACAATGAACTTTGACTTTGAAGCGAATGCTATTCGCGTACTTGGTCGCATCATTAAAAATGGTCACTTACATAAAGGTGCTAAGCCTGTTCACTGGTGTACAGATTGTGGTTCAGCACTTGCTGAAGCAGAGGTTGAATACCAAGATAAACAGTCACCAGCAATCGATGTGCGTTTTGAATTTGCTGATCAAGAGGCTGTAATCAATGCGTTTGAACTTGCCGAAGGCCATGAAGGTAGCGGTGCAGTTAGTACTGTTATCTGGACAACTACACCTTGGACATTACCAGCTAACCGTGCAGTAGCAGTTCACGAAAAGCTTGAATATGCCCTAGTTCAAGTTGATGACGAAGGCGCACAGCAGCGTTTAATTTTAGGTTCAGAGCTAGTAAAAGATGCAATGGACCGTTATGGCTTTAAGCATTACCATGTACTAGGTTATGTAAAAGGTGCGGCACTTGAGAATCTACAGGTTGCTCACCCGTTCTATGACTTCACAGTGCCTGTAATTGTTGCTGATCACGTAACGACTGATTCTGGTACTGGTGTTGTTCATACTGCGCCTGGTCACGGTCAAGAGGATTTCGCGGCAGGTCTTGCTTATGGTTTAGAAGTTGCTAATCCGGTTGGTGCTAACGGTGTTTACTTACCTGACACACCGATGTTTGCAGGTCAGCACGTATTTAAAGCAAATGCGAGCGTGATTGACGTATTAACTGAAAACAATGCGTTATTACACCATCATGCGCTTACACATAGCTACCCACATTGTTGGCGTCATAAAACACCTATTATCTTCCGTGCTACGCCACAGTGGTTCGTAAGCATGGACCAAGCTAACCTTCGTCAAGATTCATTAAACGAAATCAAAAAGACTGAGTGGTTGCCTGAGTGGGGCGAGAGCCGCATTGCAAACATGGTTGAAGGCCGTCCTGATTGGTGTATTTCACGTCAACGTACATGGGGTGTGCCAATTGCATTATTTGTTGATAAAGACACAGGTGCGCTTCACCCAAATACGCAAGAGCTAATCGAAGAAGCCGCAAAACTGGTTGAGAAATCAGGTATTCAAGCGTGGTATGACTTAGACCCTGCAACCTTACTTGGCGATGACGCTGAGCAATACATGAAAGTACAAGATACGTTAGATGTATGGTTTGACTCAGGTGTGACTCACGCATGTGTGGTTGATGCACGTGAAGATTTAACCGGTCCTGCTGATCTTTACTTAGAAGGCTCAGATCAACACCGTGGTTGGTTCATGTCGTCAATGATGACTTCGGTTGCTATCAATGGTCATGCGCCATATAAGCAAGTGTTAACACATGGTTTCACAGTTGATGAAAACGGCCGCAAGATGTCTAAATCATTAGGCAATGTAATTTCGCCACAAAACGTGATGAACAAACTAGGTGCTGACATCTTACGTTTATGGGTTGCATCAACTGACTTTACAGCAGAAATGACTGTATCTGATGAAATCTTTAAACGTTCTGCTGACCGTTACCGTCGTATTCGTAACACAAGCCGTTACTTACTTGCGAACCTTAATGGTTTTGATCCAAAAACTGATAAAGTTGCGATTGAAGACATGGTTGAGCTTGATCGTTGGATTGTGGGCCGTGCAGCTGAGCTTCAAGATGAAATCTTAGCGGCTTACGATAAGTATCAAATGCTGCTTGTAACGCAAAAGCTAATGAACTTCTGTACTGGTGAACTTGGTTCGTTCTACCTAGACGTTATTAAAGACCGTCAGTACACAGCGAAAAGCGACAGCCATGCGCGTCGTTCATGTCAAACTGCGCTTTACCACATTGCTGAAGCAATGACGCGTTGGATGGCGCCGATTTTAAGCTTCACTGCGCAAGAAATCTGGGAAGCATTACCTGGTGAGCGTGACAAGTTTGTATTCACTTCAGTGTGGTACGATGGCTTACAAGCTTCTTCACAAGGCAAGTTCAGCAACGATGATTGGTTAACAATCCTAAACGTGCGTGATGAAGTAAACCGTGTGCTAGAAGCGGCTCGTAAAGAAGAAATCATTGGTGCAACATTACAAGCAAACGTAAGTATTTACGCAGGTGAAGAGCTAAGTTCGAAATTAGCTGCGTTAGGTGATGAGTTGCGCTTTGTGCTATTAACTTCGGGCGTAACTGTTGAAACTGTGAAAGCACAGCCTGAAGGTACTCAAGCTACAGAAATTGATGGTTTATTCATTAAAGTTGCTGCAACAACCGCTGAAAAATGTGAGCGTTGTTGGCATTACTGTGATGATGTAGGTGCAGAGCCAGCGCACCCTGAAATCTGTGGTCGTTGTGTTAGCAATGTTGACGGCGATGGTGAACAGCGTCAGTTCGCGTAGGAGTTGTTTGTGAGCAAACTAGCCGGAAAAAGTGGCTTAGTTTGGCTATGGCTGAGTCTACTACTTTTAGTAGTAGACCATGCGACAAAAACACTTGTTGTTAACACCATGGCCTACAAAGAGTCGATAGATATTCTGCCTTTCTTTAATTTTACCTACGTACATAACTATGGTGCGGCATTTAGCTTTTTAAGTGATTCAGGTGGTTGGCAGCGTTGGTTTTTTAGCATAATAGCGGTAACGATCAGTGTTCTTTTAGTATGGTGGCTTAAACGCTTACCCGCGACGAACAAGGTATTATGTTCTGCATATGCGTTAGTATTAGCCGGTGCAATTGGCAATTTGTATGACCGCATTGCTTATGGCTATGTTATTGATTTTTTGCATGTATATTACGAAAACTGGCACTTTCCTGTTTTCAATATTGCCGATTGCGCAATTTGTATCGGTGCCGCATTACTATTATTTGATGCCTTCACAGGCGAAAGTCCGAAGGAGCAACAAGCATGAGCCAAGCTGTAATTGGTGAAAACTCTGAAGTGATCTTTCATTTCTCAATTAAGTTAGAAGATGGCTCTGCAGCCGACTCAACTAAGGTACATAATAAACCTGCAAAATTGCGAATGGGTGATGGTAGCCTGACAGAAAACTTTGAAAAATGTTTACTAGGTTTAGCCGCCGGTGACAGCAAGTCATTTGCATTAGAGCCTGAAGATGCATTTGGTCAGCCAAATCCAGATAACATTTATTATGTAGATCGCAGTAAGTTTGGTGCGGATACCCCTGCTGAAGTAGGTAACATTATTGCCTTTACTCAGCCTGATGGCACTGAGTTACCAGGTCTTGTTCGTGAAGTTCAAGGTGAGTCGGTCACAATTGACTTTAATCACCCACTTGCAGGGCAGCGCTTAACCTTTGAAGTCGATATTTTAGAGGTAACAGGTTAATGGATATTTTATTAGCGAATCCACGTGGTTTTTGCGCTGGTGTCGACCGTGCAATTAGTATTGTGGAGCGCGCACTCGATATCTTTGAAAAGCCAATCTATGTGCGTCATGAAGTGGTTCACAATCGATATGTTGTTGATGGCTTAAAAAATCGCGGTGCAGTTTTTGTTGAAGAGCTAGATCAGGTTCCTGACGATAGTATTGTTATCTTCAGTGCGCATGGTGTATCGCAAGCCGTTCGAAGTGAAGCAAAACGTCGCGACCTTAAAGTGTTCGATGCAACCTGCCCACTGGTAACAAAAGTACATATGGAAGTAACCCGAGCCAGCCGTAAAGGTATTGAGTGTGTATTGATTGGTCACCATGGCCATCCTGAGGTTGAAGGTACTATGGGTCAGTACGACAACGAAGCGGGCGGTATTTACTTAGTAGAAACCCCTGAAGATGTTGCCGTTTTATCTGTTAAAAATCCTGAAAACCTTTTTTACTGTAGCCAGACCACGTTATCTGTTGATGATACGGCAGATGTGATTGATGCACTACGTACTAAGTTTCCGGCCATTGATGGTCCGCGTAAAGACGACATTTGTTATGCTACGCAAAACCGTCAAGATGCGGTTCGTGACTTAGCTGATAAAGTGGATGTACTGCTTGTAGTAGGGGCTAAAAATAGTTCTAACTCAAATCGTTTACGTGAGCTTGCTGACAAAATGGGCACCACTGCTTATTTAATTGATGATGCAAGTAATGTTGAGGCGGATTGGTTTAACAATGTAAATGCCGTAGGCGTGACTGCTGGGGCATCTGCGCCAGAAGTTTTAGTTCAACAGGTTATTACTCGTTTAAAAGAACTAGGTGGTAATCAAGTTGTTGAAAATCCTGGTGAAGAAGAGAACATAGTATTTGCCGTTCCTGTTGAGCTACGCTAATCTAAGCAAATAGTAGTCAACAGTTAAAAGAGGAGCCCATGAGCAAACAGCCAAATTCACACGGCTTGCTGATTGCGGCTCTTTTCCAATCCCGTGGTGTACTCGCCATACTTATCGTCAGTCAAGTTATTGCTGTTTTATTGGCGTTTTCACCGTTAAGTTTTGGTGATGTATGGTTACGTCTGGCCATTTTTAGTTTCTTTTTGCACCTTATTTTCTTATCAAGTCTTTCTTGTCTTTATCTCTCACGGTTTGTACTTGCTAAATTATCTCAGGCAGTACAGTTATCTATCTTAGTAATTGTTTTACTGATTTTTACATACTTGTATAGCTTTGCAGTACTTAACGTATTCGCAGATATCTTTGAAATGGTATCTAAGACGCACTTTATTGTGAGTAATCTACTGATAATTTTTTTGGTTACAGTGCTTTTTGTTCAATTTTTGCTGATGCATAATCAAAAGGAGCAGCAAACAAAAGCTCTGGCTAAAGCCAAATTAGATGCGCTTCAAGCCCGCATTCGTCCTCATTTCCTATTTAATAGTTTGAATACTGCTGCTGAGCTAACCCACTATGATGTGGTGGCCGCAGAACAAGCTATTCTTGCATTAGCTGCACTCTCTCAGGCTGCTATGAAAAGTGGTAAAGCTATTTTACTTACCGATGAAATAACACTATGTCAACAATATATAGCACTAGAGCGTTGGCGTTACGGAGAACGGCTAACAGTAAACTGGCAGTTACTTGATAAACTACCTGATATCGATATCCCATGTTTGACTCTCCAACCTCTTATTGAGAATGCAGTATTTTATGGGATCGAGACAGCAGAGCACGGTGAAATAAATGTCGAAATGCACCAGTCTGATAAAACATACACATTCATTATTACTAACCCAGTAGTGAAGAACATCATGAATGAAAGGTCGGGTAATGGTATGGCACTTGATAATATTCGTGAACGCTTATCACTGTTTTATCAACGAAAGGCAACAATAACAACCACTCATCGCGATGGAATATTTAGGGTAAAACTTGTATTACCAAGGCAGAAAACAGCATGATAAAAGTATTAATTGTTGATGATGAACCGCTAGCTCGAGCACGTATTTCACGATTATTGTCAGAGCATAGTAATTATACAGTGATTGGTGATGCCTGTAATGGCGAACAGGCAATTGAATATTGTAAACAGTTACAGCCTGATGTCGTGCTACTCGATATCAATATGCCCAAGCTTAATGGGCTCGAGGTTGCTGCGACATTAAAGCAATTAACTATACCACCTGCCATCGTATTTCTTACAGCTCACCCTGAGCACGCACTAGAGGCATTCCAACTCTGTGCTGATGGTTATTTAGTAAAACCAGTTTCTGAGTCTTCGCTTAATCAAACATTATCGCAACTTAGCAAGCTTAATCGAACTCAATTAAGTGACTCTGCTAAAAGCTACATAAGTTATCAGCTCGGTGGTGTATTGCGCAGAGTAAATATTGAGAATGTGATTTGTTGCATTGCGGAACAAAAATATACTCGTGTCGTATTTGAAGGGGGCGAAGCAATCATTGAACAGAGCCTTAAACAACTCGAGCGTACTTTCCCTTTACAATTATTGCGAATACATCGTAATACCCTTGTAAATAAGCAACATATTTATAGTTTAAACAGCCGACAGCCTGGTGGGCATACTTTAATTATGAACCAACTAGAAGAGCCTTTAACTGTTAGTCGTCGGGAATTAAAAGCGGTAAAAGCTGCATTGGGTAACTAGGAGCGAGAGTTTCACTGACCGTTCATCTAACATATTGACCGTTTATACATACACCTATTGCTATTCTTTTTAGGCTTCTTATGCTTAAGGTATGTCAATTTATTAGCCACGTTCATTATGAAAAATAACTCTCATCAACAGGGCTTTACCTTAATCGAGGTGCTCATTGCATTTATTATATTGAGCCTTGGTTTATTAGGTGCTATCGCGCTTCAAGCGAAAGCAAAGCAAGCAAGTTTTGATGCTATGCAGCGCTCGGCTGCAATTGCGTTAGGGAATGATATTATCCACCGCATGAGAGCAAATGATACGGCTACTTTTTCAGCGCTATATAGTGGGCAGTTTCATAGCCAAACAGCATTAGGTAAAGTCTCTAGCTGTTATCAGGCTACATGCTCTCCACAGCAAATCGCTGCACTTGATAAACAGCAATGGGTGCGAGCAATTCAGGCACGTGAAAACACCGGAGCTCTGGATGAAGCAAGGGTGTGCATTAAAGCCACTGCAGTCTCAGGGGGCCTTCCAAGTGAGTATAATATTGAAGTGATTGTTAGTTGGCGTGGTCGACAAGAGTTTAAAGCAAGCGCAGAAAACTTAAAAACCGGATGTGGTTCAGTAAATGACCGTCGTCGCCTTGTCGTTCTTGACAGCTATATTTATTTAAGGTCGTAAGATGAATAAGTATAAAGGTTTTACATTAATTGAAATGATGGTTGCCTTATTCATAGGTGGTATTGTTTTAGGTGGTGTAATGTTTACTTATGTAAGTATGAAAGCCACAACTAAAGACACGATGATGATTGGCGAGCTGCAAGAAACTGGCAGATTAGCCCTCAATATACTACAGCGGGATATTGAGCAAGTTGGTTTTTGGGGCACTTTTTACGAGGATTCCTTTTCTGCTGCTAATACGAAACTTAGTCTAGTTGCAAATCCAAGTCCTGACTGCTCTGCTGGTTTAAATAACGGTAGTTTCCCTGACCTAGCTTCTAGTACTAATTTTCGTTCAATTTATGCAGTGCAGGCTGCAGGCTCCTCTGCGCTGGGCTGTATTCGTGACGCTGCAGCAAATACGGATGTATTACAATTAAAGTTTTTAGAAGGATTTCAAAATGAGCCTAAGTACACAAGCAATAATTCTTATTATTTTGTTGCAGAGCAAGAATTTGCATTGTTTACTCGTGGACCTGTGAATGCAGCAACAATAAATGTCAACGCAACGGTGTGGCGCTACCGCCATAATGTTTATTATGTTTCTAAAGAAACTATTTATATCAATAAAAAACGTGTTGTTATTCCTGTTCTGAAACGAAAACGACTGACCCCAGGAAACGGTATGTATACAGAAACTGTTATGGAGGGAGTTGAAAATATGCGGTTTGTTTTTGGCTTAGACACCACTAATGATAGTCGAGTTGATACCTATAAAAGTATTAATCAAATGACGGCTACTGATTGGGAGAATAGGCGTGGAATTTTGACAGTACAAGTATTTTTACTTGCTAGATCTCTGATGCCAGATGGCGACTTACAAATTAAAAATCAAACCTATGAGTTAGGAGAAGGGGCTAGTGGTAGAACACTTAAATTCAATGATAAATATCGACGCGCAATTTTTACAACAACCATTAGATTAAACAATGTGGGAGCAAATTTGTGGCGCATTTAAACCCTCCTAAAAAGCAACAGGGCATAGTATTGATCCTTGCTCTAATTATGGTTGTTGCAGTAACAGGGATTGCAGTAACTTTAATGAATAGCAGTAGTATTGATGCCAAAATAACAGCCGCGGTACAAGAGCGAGAAGTTGCTGAAAATGAAGTTATGGGCACAGTGCTGAAGGTGATTGCAAATCAAGCTGCTGCTGGAAGAAATAGTGCTTTTTTTAAAAAGCCTGAGCAAATACCTGAGGGTGGCTTCGATTTGGGCGCGATCGGTGACTCCACGAATAAAATGATTAATTTAAATAATGGCGAATTGGATTTGCCATGTCCACGCAAGTACAACTTCACCTCTGGTGTGTCATGCAACATGGTCGAAGTGAATACCACAATTACCTATGGTAAAAAAAGTATTCATACATTAACTGTTAAAACGGGCGTCGCTCAAGAAATGGCAAGTTTAAACACGGGTGGCTAGAGAGGGAATTGTAATGAAGGTCGTTAACTTTAAATATGTATTTATATATGTTTGCACGCTTGGGTTTCTAAGCGCAGCAAATGCTGATGATACCGAATTGTTTGTGGATTACGATAAAGAGCTTCACGAGAAAACGCGGGTTTTATTCATACTTGATACATCAGGAAGTATGATGCAATCAGCCAACACGGGCGCAAAATGTTTCCATCCAGAGCTTGGGTATTGGATTCCTTGTCCTGATAGTCGCATGGAGGTAGCAAAGGCCACTATTATAGATACAATTAATAATAATCCAGATATGGCCTTTGGCTTTATTCGTTTTGCACCGAGTCAAGGTGGATATTTAAAAGCAAAAATTGGAACCGATCATGAAACGCTTATATCTCTGATCAGCGAAACAAATGCAGGTGGCTCAACACCTATAACCGAAACCTTGTGGGAGGCTTACCAATACCTAACTGGGAAAAATGTTGATTTTGCACTTTTGATCCCGCCTATATCTCGTGATACTAGCGCAGAAAAGGGATTAAATTATATTTCTCCTTTTGATTCAAGTATTACAAAAAATGCAAGGTGCGACAATAAAGTACATATTCTCTTGATTACAGATGGCTCACCTCAAAATGATTACGACAGAAACCTCCAGATTGAGCAATTACATCAAAGTTACTTTTCTGAACCAGCCAATGCTTTACTAGATGATTATGGTAATAGTATCTATTTGTCAGTTTTAGCAAGGGTAATGCATGGTACAGAAGATGTTGATATAGATTTGTACCCTAAAACTAAAAAAATTCCTGATGAAGCAATCATAAATACTATTGGCTTTGGTAATGGTCTTACTGAGAGAGGACAGGCTATATTGAAGAAAACTGCAAAAGAGGGGGGAGGGAGTTACATTTTGGCAAGTAATCCAAAAGAGCTCTCCGATGCATTAAAGCTTGCTTTTGCTGCTCTAAGAGAAGAAGCAGGATCCTTTGCTTCACCTTCTATTGCATCAAACAATACTGATCAAACTCGTAGTAGAGATGCACTGTATAATACGATGTTTTACCCTAGCACAAGTGCTCGTTGGCGAGGTAATTTAAAAAAACTTAAGGTATCTGGTGATAAGATAGTTGGTTTAGGCGGGGTTTCTGCTTTAGATGATAACGGAAACATTGCCTCTAATGTTCATACTTTCTGGGCAGCTGACAACGAAAAACCAGATGGCAATGATGTTAAGCTAGGTGGGGTTAATGCTTATTTAGCTAAGCAAGATAGCATTCCATATGCTCAAGGCAGACGAGTGATATTATCAAACTTAAAGGATGACATATTACGCCATTTTAGTGGTTGGAATGCTATAAACTACTATGGAAGTGTAGATAAAGCAGCAGAAGCTTTTGGGGCTAAAGGCGCGACTAGACAAGAGATATACGATTTAGCATTTTGGTCACGTGGTGTAGATATTTATGATGAAGATAATGATGGCCTAACAACGGATACTCGTGAAGATGTCTTTGGTGATCCACTTCATTCAAAACCCGTCACTATTGATTATGGCTATAATGACGTACGTATCTTAATAGGCACGAATGCAGGCTATTTACATATGTTTCGTGACAGAAAAGATATTTTAAATGAAAGTTGGGCGTTTATTCCAAGAAGTTTATATAAAATTATCAAACCATTAAGAGACAATGATAAAAATACAAAAGTCTATGGTGTTGATGGACCTATTTCTATCTTTTTTGACGATAAAAACAAAAATGGTGTCGTAGATGCAGGAACAGACAGGGTTTGGACATTTTTTGGCTTAAGACGTGGCGGAAATGAGTATTACGCTTTAGATATAACTAACCCTAATTCACCCAAATTAATGTGGGGTGGACCAATTGTCGGTGGCTCAGGTGATTTCAAAGAGTTGGCACAAAGCTGGTCAAAAGCACAAGTAGCCTATATTAATTTATATGGATATAAAAATCGGCCAGTGCTTATCTTTGGAGCTGGCTATGATACTAATAAAGATAATAGTCGACGAACTAATGACTCTAAGGGGCGAGGAATTTACATTGTTGATGCTGAGACAGGTAAAAAAGTCTGGGCATTGACTCCTTCTGAAAATGGTTTTCAAGGTAAACACAGTATCGCATCTGATATTGCTCTTTTAGACTCTGATTACGACGGGTATATAGATCGTTTGTATGCCACTGATACAGGTGGTGATGTTTGGCGAGTCGACATGCCTACGCAAAACTCACGGAACTGGACGCACTTTAAACTTGCTAGTCTTGGGGGCACTCGGGCTAACAATGACCGGCGCTTTTTTTATAAACCGACTATTGCGAGAAGTGTATATAGCAAAGTATCTGAAGTTGTTGTAAATGGTAAATCCACAGTAACTCGCGTTGATACTCCGTTTGATGCCGTATTAGTTGGCAGCGGGAATAGAGCAAATCCGCTTTCATCAGCGGTGAATGATCAGTTATTTATGATCCGCGATATAAATACTGTGACTAAGTCTTTTACAGGGAGTAAAGTCCCGAACACTATCACACAATCAGATTTAATGAATGTAAGTTCAGATCCTTTTGCTAAGAAACTTGATAATGTTGATGGCTTTGTCAAGCTTGAGGTTGAATTAGCGCGCTTTAATGGTTGGTACTATAATTTGCCGCTTCAAGGTGAGAAATCATTAGCTGCGAGTACCGTTGTAGGAGGTGTTGCTTACTTTACAAGTTTTGCACCAGGCTCGACAACCAATGTTGTCGACCAGTGTAGTCTAGGTAGCGGTACTGGTGGTCTTTATGCTTTTCACCTACATTATGGAACCAAAGTATATGATGAACTTAAGTTCCAAACAGGGAATGATGTACCTGATACTCCGCAACTATTCTTTGGTGAATCGGATAAAGGTGAAAGTCAGTTTATGTTGATTGGTACCGGGATTGTTGGCCAAAAAGATCCGTTTGTTGCCAAAGGGGTATTGGGCCCTGGCTTACATACCGTAAATGGTAAAATTAAATTACTGAGTGATGAGGTTCTTGGATTTAAAGTTCAACAAACTTATATATATAAACAAGAGAAGTATGACCGAACTCAATAATAGTATATGCAATGTTTTTATCATATTATTTAGTCGCAGCTTTATACTTGTATAATGCAGCTGTAATAAGGGCACCAATTTTAAAGCGGTGTCCTTTTTATAATTGTAAGTCCATAAATTTCCATTAAGATTCAATGTGTTACTTTACTTTGTAGAAAGCAATCCCTTTCGCTTACCTTTCTTTTAAAGTTGGCTCTTTTTTATTATTTTTGTTAATAGTTAAAGCAATACACTGCAAAATATGTATTGAATTCAGTGAATAGCCAAAGCTCTAGTTATTTTTAGTGAAATTCTAAGAAAAAATGGTGCAAATAATTAATTTATTTGTAGCACTTATGTTTTAATTCAAAATAATTAGTTATAATTTAACTTGTATCAATTTTAAATTTATTTGCATTACGTCAGCTACAAGTATTTACTCATCGTTTTGTTAGAAGGTAACTTACTCTTGAGCTTTCGAGATAACTTTTTTCAATTAGGTTATTGGTTTTGAACGTTAGTGTTTAGTGGGGGTTGTAATGAATATAGGAAAATTAATCAGCAAAATCTTGCTTGGTAGTGCTGTTATTTTCAGCTCAATGGCCCATGCTGAAGACATTGAACTGTACGTTAATCATAATGTAAAGCTCGATGAGAAACCCCGTGTTCTGATAGTTTTCGATACCTCAGGTAGTATGGCATTCTCAACAAGCTCAGGTTTTAACTGTGGTTTTTCGTATGGGCGATATATTCTTTGCCCTGATAGCCGGTTAGGTATCGCTCAAGATGCTATAACTAATTTAATTGATGGAAATGACGATATAGATTTTGGCTTAATGCGTTTTAATGGACTTGATGGGGGATATGTTCTTGCGGGTATCGGTTCTTCTAACTCTTTTCTAAAGCAAACGATTGCTACATTACCTGCTAATGGAGGGACGCCCTTAACCGAAACACTCTGGGAAGCTTATTTGTATATCACTGGGAAAAGCCTTTACTACGGTGCAAAGGTGGCTGAGGCGCTACGTGATAATTCAATTGAGAACAAAACGGTTTCAGGTCCATGGTGGAATCGTTACTATACCTATTCATACATCTCTCCCTTTGATAATACAGAAGAAGTTAAACGCTGTGACCATTCTGTAAATGTCATCTACATGACTGATGGCGATCCTAGCTCAGGTTCGGATAATGAACAAGATGGCACTATCAGTAATCTGTATCAATCGTATTTTGGCCGCTATTTGGGCGACTCAGATCGTATCGCGGGTGTATACCTCCACAAGCTTGCGCAAATAATTCATGGCTCGGAAAATGTTAAAGTTGACTTATTTCCTTCGACTAGTGAGATCCATGAGACAGGCCGCGTTTATACTATCGGATTTGGAAGTGGTATGAGCGAAAACGGTAAGCGTTTACTGTCTGAGACAGCAAAGTTAGGGGGGGGGAAATACCTTCACGCAAATACTGCTGATCAGCTTTCTGATGCACTAAAAAATACGATAACTCAAATTAGGGAAGTGAACGATAGTTTTACCTCTCCTTCTGTTGCGAGTAACAATGTTGACCAAACACGTAGCAGAGAGTCGATTTATTATGCGATGTTTTATCCTAAAACAGGAGCTCGTTGGCGCGGAAATTTGAAAAAATTAAAAGTGTCTGGCGACAAAATCACTGATAAAGATGGAAAACCTGCTTTAAATGAAGATGGCCTAATTGATAAAAATGCGAAAACATTTTGGTTACCAAGTGGCGAAGGAGCAGATGGTAGCTCAGTAGAACTCGGTGGGGTGAACGCATATTTGGCACTTCAAGATAGCGTTCCTTATGCACAGGGAAGGCGGGTTATATTATCAAATCTAAAAGGGAATGTACTACGTCATTTTTCTGGTTGGAATGCAATAGATTACTACGGTAGTGTTGAAAAGGCAGCTGAAGCATTCGGTGTTAGTGGGGCAACCAGACAAGAGTTGTATGATCTTGCTTTCTGGTCGCGTGGTGTAGATGTAGATGATGAAGATAAAGATGGATCTACCAGTGATTCGCGTAATGACATATTCGGTGATCCATTGCATTCAAAACCTGTAACGATTGATTACGGTAATGATGATATCCGAATTTTAATTGGCACTAATGCTGGGTACTTGCATATGTTCCAAGATAAAAATGATGTATTAAGCGAAAGTTGGGCATTTATACCTAGAAGTCTATATAAAATTATTAAGCCGCTACGTGATAATCAAGCAGACACAAAAGTCTATGGTGTAGACGGACCTATCTCTGTTTTCTTTGATGATAAAAATGGAGACGGTGTTGTTAATGATAGTGATCGTGTTTGGGCATTCTTTGGTTTAAGACGAGGCGGTAATTATTATTATGGCCTTGATATTACAAATCCTAATTCTCCTAAATTATTGTGGGATGAGCCTATCAAAGGGGGAACTGGTGACTTTTTAGAGCTTGGTCAAACCTGGTCAAAGCCAATCGTAACCTACATTAATTTAGCAGGTTATGAGGACCGCCCTGTATTAGTTTTTGGGGGCGGATATGACACAAATAAAGATAATGTTTCGCGCTCCAATGATAGTAAAGGGCGGGGTATATTTATTGTTGATGCGCAAACAGGTAAGAAAATTTGGGCTCTGACTCCAACTGAAAATGGCTTTTTAGGAAAGCACAGCATTGCTTCTGATATTAGCATTCTTGATTCAGATTATGATGGCTATGTAGATAGATTGTATGCAGCGGATACAGGTGGAGATATATGGCGTGTTGATATGCCCTCAAATAACCCTAATGATTCACAAAAACCATGGACGCATTTTAAATTAGCGAGCCTAGGTGGTGCTTTGTCTACTCAAGATCGTCGTTTTTTCTATAAACCAATGATTGCTCGTACAATGTTCAGCAAAGTATCAGAAACCACTTTTGAAGGGAAAACGATTAAAACGCGAATTGATACGCCATTTGACGCAGTATTAATTGGTAGCGGAAACCGCGCTAAGCCTCTTTCTTCGACAGCCAACGATCAACTTTTTATGATCCGTGATATTAATACCGTGACAAAATCATTTAAAGGTGCTGATGTACCTGACGTGATCACTCAAGCAGACTTAATGAATGTAGATTCGGATCCTTTTGGCAAAGCTATTGACGATGTCGAAAAATTCACAGAACTAGAAGTAACGCTCGGGGAGTTTAAAGGTTGGTACTATAACTTGCCGGCCTCGGGAGAAAAGTCACTAGCTGCAAGTACGGTTATTGGTGGTGTAGCTTATTTTACTAGCTTTTCTCCTGCGACAGCCACTGCAAACCAATGTTCATTGACTGGTGGTTCTGGCGGTCTTTATGCTTTTCATTTACATTATGGCACCAAAGTCTATGACAGTTTAAAATTCACAACTTCGAACGATGTTCCAGACACGCCTCAACTTTATTTTGGCGTTGGTGATAGTTGTGTCGATGGAAATAGCGATGGTTTTTGTGATGACAATACTAGCGAAAAAGTGAGAGAACAAAGCCAGTTTTTATCGATTGGACCTGGAGTTAAGGGGGCTCAAAACCCATTCAAAGTACAAGAAATCTTAGGCCCTGGGTTAACAATTGAAAACGGTAAAATAAAACTTGTTAGTGATAAAGTACCAATTGGTTTTGGTTTTAAAACCCAACAGATGTATATTTATAAACAAGAAAAACTCGATCTAACCTACTAGTAAAAATTAATTAATTTAATTATTCGGTGCAGTGATAAAGTTTGATTGTGGTTTTATTGCTACATTTTTATACCTTTTAGAAAGGTATAAAAATAAAGTTAATTGCAATCATAAAAAACTGAACCTATTATAATTAAATGTATAGCGAGTCTTTGAGAAATATTTGATGGGTATAAAATATATAAGATCAAGAAAGAAAAATAAGCAGTTAGGTTTTACCTTAATTGAACTAATGATTACGGTTGCTATTTTAGGAATTATAGCAAGTATTGCGCTACCTAATTATTTCGAATATGTTAAGCGTGCAGCAAGAAGTGAAGCTGTTACTGCTTTATTAGATATAGCAAATAAGCAGGAGCAATACTTTGCGGATAATCGTCAATACGCTACCACATTTGACCAGTTGGGTTTAGATACAAAAACAGAAAATGGTTACTATGAGTTAAGACTTACTGTAAATAACTCTGTTGGACGTGCAGTGTTTTTTGCATCAGCTGTAGCTATTGCAGGCCCTCCTGCCAAAGATTCTGAATGCTCGAGACTAACAATAGACGACCGTGGTATTCAGCGTCATGGAGGCTCAGCAGCGTCTCCTGATGTTTGCTGGGGTCGCTAATTAGCTTATTGCTGACATTTATCAGTATCTATTACTTTCACCCTGCCAACATTATTTACCGATATAGCAAGCCCACTTAGGCTTGCTTCTTTGTATTCAGGACAATAAACAAAAGTCCCATTATTGAGTCCCATCAGTCTTCCATTAGGTAAAAAGGTTAGTGCATTGCGTTTGTTATAAGTGAGCATATCAAGCTTATTGATTGCCTCAAACTGTACTATTTTAGTGTCATTACTATCAAACACGCCAATCTGTCCATGATCGATAAAGACAGTGAGTTTTTTATGCCAGAATTGATAGTTACACTGGTTATTGTGTAATGCACAAAACGTGACATACGCATTGTTTGCTTGTGCATTTAAGCGGCTAATAGCGACTGCGCGTTTAATAAGATGTATTTGATTATCTAGACGGTTTTGCGCTAAGAAAGGTTTTAACTCGAACAATGCTAGGTTTAAAAGTATCGAAACAATCGATACCACTATTAAAACCTCAATGAGTGTTGCGCCGAGTACTCGACGATAAAAGAGATGTGTCTTCATCCTTGAAGACTCCCTATTGATATGTTTTATTTAAATATAGATGTACCTATAATTGTGTCAAGTGTTTATTTAATTACATTTGAGGTTTGTATCACCAAGATAAAACGCACTACCTGATTGGTTTATTTGAAGGGCTTTATTATTGTCATTATTATTAGGGTTTGGACAGTATACAAAAGTTCCCACTTGAGTAAGTATACTGCCACTGGTATCGAAAATAATTTGTTCGCCACCATTATAAGTGATCACATCCTTATTGCTAGGCGGAGGAAGCACTCTGTAGACCTCGTCACCATAATAAGGTTCGAACCATTGAATTACATTACGTGGAAATCTTTCTTTATCGTTACTAAACATAAAGATAACTTGTTCTTGGGCGTTATTTTTTGATAGTGGGTGGCAGATACTCACTTGGTTATCTTTTAAACGGCTATGCCACCCTTTGCATATTGTTACTTGGGTATCTGTACTAACAGCTTTAGCCCGAGCAAAGCTTATAACACGCTGCAAGTCGAGTAAGTAATTTTCTGCTCTATTTCTTTCTAATGTATCTGAGCTGTCCCATAACGCAATTGTGGCAACAATGCCTACAATCGCAACTGCTATCATTAATTCTAAAAGCGTGAAGCCTTTATGTTTCCTGTTGTTTTTCATTGCTTGTACCTCACTTACAAGTAGTTTAATAATAATATCACGCTTTGTTTATAGTGCACCTATTTGTTCAGTTTGTTTGCTATGCTGACATGGATTGTCTAAAATCGAGGCAAATATGTTTTAAACTAACTGGTTACTATGAAAAAAATAGAAGCAATTATAAAACCCTTTAAGCTTGATGATGTTCGTGAAGCGTTGTCAGATGTGGGTATCACAGGAATGACGGTTAGCGAAGTTAAGGGCTTTGGCCGTCAAAAGGGGCACACTGAGCTTTACCGCGGTGCTGAGTACATGGTTGATTTTTTACCGAAAGTTAAACTTGATATTGTACTTAGCGATGAAGATGTTGATAGAGCGATTGAAGTGATCGTTAAAACATCGCAAACAGGTAAAATTGGCGATGGTAAAATCTTTGTCACTGATGTGGAACGTGTAGTACGTATTCGAACCGCCGAAGAAGATGAAGATGCGATTTAATTAGTATACCCAAGCCACCTCAAGATGCAGAATTCAGCGATTCACAGGTGCTTAATATCAAGGCGTTACTTTGCAAGAATGGTAGTCCCTTTTAAGAAGTAACAACGATGAGAGTAAGTGCCTGTGAGCGCCCAAAGGGTTGGTTTAAAAGCGATTTATACTGCGTTATTGATTTTAACAATAGAACCACTATTACTTGCAATCAATGCCTTGCCTAAATCGCTTTTAATTCCAACTGAAACTCGCACCTTGAGGTGGTTTGGGTATATTCGATCGCAAACATTAAAAAAGGCGCCTATGGCGCCTTTTTTAATGTAAATGTGATGGATTAACGTTTATTCGCTTCACGCGTTGCTTTAGCGTGCGCGCTTAGCTCAGGTAAGCCGAGTTTGTCGTAACTTTTTTCCATGATTTCTAAAGCTTGATCTAAGTAGCTGCTTTGTGAGTAATGCTCAACTACATATTTGCCACGGTTAGCGGCAGCAAGATATGCTTCGCGTTCATAGTAATATTCAGCCACTTTTAACTCGTAGCGCGCCATTTTGTTGAGAAGCCACACTAAGCGTTTTTTTGCTTCTGGCGCATAAGCGCTATTGGGATAGCGTTTTAATAATGTTGATAAGTCAGTGAAAGCAACACGGGTACGATTTGCATCTCTATCCGCACGGTCTACGCCAAAATACTCTTGGAAAGCATTTTGGTCTGCTTTAATGTTCACTAAGCCACGCATGTAGTACATGTAATCTAAATCTTTGTGGTTTGGGTTCAAGCGAATAAAGCGGTCAATAGTTGCAAGTGCTTGTTCAGTATTACCTGCTTGATAGTGAGCATACACTAGGTCCATTTGTACTTGCTTTGATAGCGGACCAAAAGGATAGCGAGAGTCAATAGCACTCAACAACTCAATTGCTCGAGCGTATAAGCCTGAATCTAATGTTTGTTTCGCATCTTCATATAAAGCTTGCGCAGATTTATTAGGAACGCGTTGGATATCTTCTTGATCTGGTGCTGACGAGCAAGCCCCTAAACCAAGTACTGTAACTGAAAAAACAATGGCGAACGCACGTTTCCCTATTTTATTTATCATTTTATTTATTACCTTCGATGTCTTCGGCTAGGCCAACAGAGGAAAACCGAGTAAACTATACGTATTATACAATGCTTAATAAAGCGATTCTAACCCAGTCGAGCACAGCTTGCACTGGTAAATTGGGTAAAGTTACTAATGTCAGAGCAAATTTCTCTCCAAGCCGAGGTTCCAATAGACCTTGGCGGTAAACGTCTAGACCAAGTATTGGCGCAATTGTTCCCTGATTATTCGCGTTCACGGATAAAAACATGGATTTTGGATGACAAAATCACGGTAAACGGCGAAATATTGAACACGCCTCGCGAAAAATTACTCGGTGGCGAAATGGTCAGTGTAGAAACAACCATTGAGGCTCCTCGAGAATATAAGGCACAAAATATCAAATTAAACATCGTTTATGAAGACGATGATATATTAGTTATCAATAAACCGATGGGGCTAGTTGTTCACCCTGGTGCAGGTAACCCTGATGGTACTGTTTTAAATGCTTTACTTCATCATTACCCAGACATTATCAATGTGCCACGTGCCGGTATTGTTCATCGTCTAGATAAAGACACCACAGGTTTAATGGTGGTTGCTAAAACTATTCCCGCGCAAACACATTTAGTGACGGCATTGCAAAAGCGCGAAAACTTCACCCGTGAATACGAAGCAATTTGTAATGGCACTATGACTGCAGGTGGTATGGTTGAAAAACCAATTGGCCGTCATGCTACAAAGCGTACTCATATGGCTGTTCATGAAATGGGCAAACCAGCGATAACGCACTACCGTGTTGCAGAAAAATTCCGTGCTCACACGCGCTTACGTTTACGCTTAGAAACAGGTCGAACTCACCAAATTCGTGTGCACATGGCTTATTTGAATCACCCATTAGTTGGCGATCAACTTTATGGTGGTCGCCCGCGTCCGCCTAAGGGCGCAACACCTGAACTGTTCCAAATGTTACGCGACTTTAAACGCCAAGCATTACATGCAGTTAAGCTTTCTATCGCGCATCCAATAACGGGTGAGTTAATGACATGGCAAGCGCCAATTCCAGATGATATGGCAGCGATGACAGAAGCTCTTCGTGCTGATACTAAAGCAAACCCAAATATCGAGTTTTAAGCATTATGATCACACCAGCATGGACAGCCCCAAAAACTGTTAGCGCACTGAGTACCACCCGACAGGGCGGTGTATCCGTTGCACCCTTTGATAGTTTTAATATGGGTTTACATGTTGGTGATGATGAGCAAGCCGTACTTGCAAATCGCGCGTTACTTACAAATCAGCTGCCAAACCCTGCTGTGTGGTTGAACCAAACACATAGCAGCGAAGTGGTGGTGATTGATGAAAGGTCTGAGCTAAGTGAGTTGCGCTCTGCTGACGCACTTTATACTCGTTCAGTAAAACAACCGCTTGCGATAATGACCGCAGATTGCTTACCCGTACTATTTTGCTCGGCTTCGGGTAATGAAGTTGCTGCAGCACACGGCGGATGGCGAGGCTTAGCTCAGGGCATTTTAGCTAATACAGTGGCACATTTTAAAGCAAAACCAAGCGAGATAATTGTTTGGCTTGGCCCTGCTATTGGCCCATCACAATTTGAAGTGGGCCCAGAAGTAAAAGAATGCTTTTGTGAATTGAATCCTGAGCATCAAAGAGCATTTAAAGTTAAGGGCAATAAGTATTTAGCGGATATTTACCTGCTCGCACGTCAACAATTAACACAATTAGGTGTAATAAACGTTTACGGTGGTGAGCATTGTACCGTCACTGATAAATCACAGTTTTTCTCTTATCGCCGCGACGGGCAAACTGGCCGCATGGCTAGCTTGATCTGGCGCAATTAATACGCCTTTTTTGCGATTAAATTTTCTTCTTTACTTGAACAAATCACTAAGCATACCCATTAATTAAGCAATTAGATTTTTTAATAGGTAAACCCTTATGCGTTTAGATAGATTTACAAGTAAATTTCAATCTGCGCTTTCAGATGCGCAGTCATTAGCACTTGGGCGCGACCATCAATTTATTGAGCCTGTGCATTTAATGTATTCATTGCTACAGCAAAATGGTTCAAGTGTGCGCGCGCTACTTGCACAAGCAGGCGTCAGTGCAGATGAGTTAAACACCAAGTTATCACAAGAAATTGAGAAGCTGTTTAAAGTTGAAGGTATTGGCGGTGATGTTCAGCTGTCAAATAACCTGATTTCGTTAATCAACTTGTGTGACAAATATGCCCAAAAGCGCAAAGATAAATTCATTTCGAGTGAGTTATTTGTCCTTGCTGCGTGTGACGATAAAGGTCCACTCGGGGATATTTTCAAAGCACTGAATATTACTTCTAGCAAAATTGAAGCCGCAATCGAAGCTATTCGTGGTGGCCAAAAAGTTGATGATCCCAATGCTGAAGAAACCCGTCAGGCATTAAAAAAGTTCACCATCGATTTAACTGAGCGAGCAGAGCAAGGCAAGCTTGACCCTGTTATTGGCCGTGATGACGAAATTCGTCGCACTATTCAAGTATTACAACGCCGCACTAAAAATAATCCGGTGTTAATTGGTGAGCCGGGTGTAGGTAAAACGGCGATTGCTGAAGGTCTTGCGCAGCGAATTATCAACGGTGAAGTACCTGAGGGCTTAAAAAACAAGCGAGTATTATCGCTCGATTTAGGTGCGTTGGTTGCCGGTGCTAAATACCGTGGTGAATTTGAAGAGCGTTTAAAATCAGTTTTGAATGAACTTGCCAAAGAAGAAGGCCAAGTCATCCTCTTTATCGATGAAATCCATACTATGGTAGGCGCTGGGAAAACAGATGGCGCGATGGATGCGGGTAATATGTTAAAGCCTGCACTTGCCCGTGGTGAGTTACATTGCGTTGGTGCCACAACACTTGATGAGTATCGTCAATACATCGAAAAAGATGCTGCACTTGAACGCCGCTTCCAAAAAGTATTTGTTGATGAACCGTCGGTTGAAGACACCATCGCAATTTTACGTGGTTTAAAGGAGCGTTATGAGCTGCATCATTCAGTTGATATTACCGATCCCGCTATCGTTGCTGCGGCGCAGCTGTCGCATCGTTACATCAGCGATCGCCAATTACCAGATAAGGCGATTGATTTAATTGATGAAGCGGGTTCTTCAATTCGTTTGCAAATTGACTCAAAACCAGAGTCTTTAGATAAACTTGAGCGACGTATTATTCAGTTAAAGCTTGAAGACAATGCGTTGGCGAAAGAAAAAGATGAAGCGAGCCAAAAACGCCGCACCGAAATGCAAGAATTGATCACTGAACTTGAAGCTCAATACCGTGAATTAGACGAAGTGTGGAATGCTGAGAAGGCCTCATTGCAAGGCACGCAAGTAATCAAAGCTGAGCTTGAACAGGCGCGTCTAGATTTAGAAGTGGCACGTCGTGCCAGCGACTTACAACGCATGTCTGAGCTGCAATATGGTCGAATTCCTGAGCTTGAGCGCAAACTAGACCTTGCTTCACAAGCCGAAATGCAAGAAATGAGTTTGCTTAAAAATCAGGTCGGTGAGGATGAAATTGCGGAAATTTTATCGCGTTGGACAGGTATTCCAGTATCGAAAATGTTGCAAGGTGAGCGTGAAAAGTTACTGCAAATGGAAGATCAGTTACACCATAAAGTGATTGGACAAGATGAGGCTGTTGTGGCTGTTGCTAATGCAATACGTCGCTCTCGCGCAGGACTTGCTGATCCTAATCGTCCAATCGGTTCATTCTTATTTTTAGGTCCAACAGGGGTGGGTAAAACAGAGCTGACTAAAGCTCTTGCTAGCTTCATGTTTGACACCGAAGATGCCATGGTGCGCATTGATATGTCAGAGTTTATGGAGAAGCACTCAGTGGCACGTTTAGTGGGTGCGCCTCCAGGTTATGTCGGCTACGAAGAGGGTGGCTATTTAACTGAAGCTGTACGCCGTCGTCCGTATTCAGTTATTTTATTGGATGAGGTCGAAAAAGCGCACCCAGATGTATTTAACATTTTGCTGCAAGTACTTGATGATGGTCGCTTAACGGATGGTCAGGGTCGTACCGTTGATTTTAAAAATACGGTGATCATTATGACCTCTAACTTAGGCTCAGATATTATTCAAGAGCAAGCCGGTTCAAATGATTATGCGACGTTAAAAGAAAAAGTAATGGGCGTATTGGTGAGTCAGTTCCGTCCTGAGTTTATTAACCGAATCGACGAAACTGTGGTATTCCATCCGCTTGCTAATGAGCATATTAAAGAAATCGCCGATATTCAATTAAGCAAGCTACGCGAGCGCTTAACAGAAAAAGGCTACATTCTTGAAGTAACGGATGCAGCATTAGATCGTATCGCTGAAAGTGGCTTTGATCCTGTTTATGGTGCAAGACCGCTAAAACGTGCTATTCAACATACCATTGAAAACCCATTAGCACAGCGCTTGTTAGGGGGCGATTATCAACCTGGTGCCATTATTCATATTGACGCCGATGAAAATGGCCTTGTTTTCTCAAGTCGTTAATATGCTTTAAAAGCAAAAAGCCGCATTAATACAATGCGGCTTTTTTGTATTAACTAAGTTTAAACTTTAAACGTTAACAGCATATCATTTACTTTGCGTGAACCTTCAACCAGCCCTGCAGCGTCTTTAGCGACGTTGTAGCTAAGTTTTAAGTTTTCCTCACTGTGTTCTTTGATGCTGTCGACATTTTCGCGAATATCAGCGCTCACAACTTGTTGCTCTTCAGCTGCTGTCGAAATTTCTGCAGCAAGACCTGAAATTTCATTTATTTGCGCAAAAATACTCGCTAACTCAGTTTTAGTATGGGCCGTTGTATTAACACAACTATCAGCTTGCGTTTTAGTTGACTGCATTACTTTCGACCAGCTAAACAAGGTATCTTGAATTTCTTTTATTGAGCTGTGAATTTGTGATGTAGCATTTTGAGTGCGTGATGAAAGCGCACGTACCTCATCAGCTACAACCGCAAAACCACGACCATGTTCACCAGCGCGAGCTGCTTCAATTGCTGCGTTGAGCGCTAATAAATTTGTTTGTTCAGCAATACCTTCAATCTCACTCATTACTTGGCCAATCTTGTCTGCTTCGCTGGCAAGAGAGTTAGCGGTGCTCGCTGCTTGCTCAACTTGGTTAGCCAGATCAGACACCATAGAGCTATTTTCTTCAATATGAAGTTTTATATCATTACAGCTTTGGTACGTTGTATTGACTTTCTCAGCAGTGTGGTGAGTGTTTGCAGATATTTCACCAATAGTTGTACTCATCTGACTCATCGCAGCAGCAATATCACTTAAACGATGACCCTGTGCTGCAATTCCTTGCTCTGTTAGTGATGATTGCTTATCTAGGTTGGTGGCAATATCTTTAAATGAGTAAGTAGAGTCTTTAACACGGCCAAGTACGGTTCGTAGCTTAGCAAATAACATTTGCTGATTATAAGTCGCAATACTAAATGGGTGGGAGCCCGAATACACATAGCGAGATACCGAGTCAAACTCAGCACGCTGCTGTTTTAAATGGCTAGGCGTTACAATGAGTTCGTCATAATTGAGTACAAAAAGTGCTGCAATGAGGGCAGCTGCAGCTAAGGCAACAATCCATGACGTAGTAAGCGCCAAAGCAACAATGCCAGCAACTAATAATACCGTAGAAAATGTTTGTCTTAGCGAAATATTCTCACGAAATGACGCGACAGACTTGCCGTTATTAATTTTAGTGTAAAGCGCCATTGCACGAGTTTTTAACTGTTCAGATGGTTTTGTTCGCACTGACTGATAGCCAACGAGCTGACCGTGTTCGTATATAGGTGTAACAAACGCATCAACCCAATAGTAGCGACCATCTTTACAGAGGTTTTTTACCATGCCACGCCATGAATGGCCTTGCTTTAGTTTTTCCCACATCTCTTTAAATGCCGCTTTTGGCATATCAGGGTGGCGTACTATATTGTGGTTTTTCCCGAGTAACTCCTCTTCGGTATAACCAGCAATGGTACAAAATTCCTTATTTACGTATGTGATGATGCCGCGTAAATCTGTTGTAGAGACAAGCTCTTGATGTTCGGAGTATGTCACTTCTTGATTGATTATTTCTTGCCCACGACGCATATGAGTCCTTGAAATGTACTTTTTTATGGTGTGCGGATTATAGTCTCAGAAAAATGTAAGGGAAGGGGGAACATATTGATAACTGTTAAAGTTTTAAAAATTTCACCTTTCCCTTGATCTAAAACAATATCTTGCGAGAATTATTGTGTTTAGCCTCACCTTTTCATATTAGGCAAAAGGTCTAATGTTCACAAGTTAGTGATAAAAATTATACAGATGAATAGATTTAGCATTAATTAAGTGCCACTAAAGCAATTGTATAATGCTATTCACAATGGCAAGATTGTGCTTCAAGTGGTGAGGTGGTAATTGAATGTTATTTTTCGCACTTGAGTAATTATTTTTTGCCCCCATACCCTTAGGATTACAGCCACGCGGCTCGAGGAAGCATTTTTGATAAAACATGATTTAAATAAAACGCTAGAAGCGTTAACGGCACAATTTCCTAACGCAATTAATGGGATTAAACGTGGTATCGAGCGAGAAGCATTAAGGATCAAACCAAATGGTGTTATCTCAGGGCAAGGTCATCCACAAGGCGTTGGTAGCGCTTTAACTAATGATCATGTCACCACTGACTTTTCAGAATCGTTATTAGAATTTATTACTCCAGTGAGCACCTCAGCCGAGGAAACCCTAGCTCAACTTAAAGACTTACAAAAGTTCACCTTATCTCAAATGGGTGACGAACTACTGTGGCCGATTAGTATGCCATGCTTTATTGAGCACCAAGATGATATCGTACTAGCTCAGTTTGGTGATTCAAATATCGGCCGTATGAAAACTCTTTACCGAGAAGGGTTGAAAAATCGCTATGGTAGTATGATGCAAGCGATTGCGGGTGTTCATTTCAATATTTCCTTTCCTGAAAGCTTATGGCAAAGCCTGTATAGTTTAAACGGCAGCCAAGACACACTTGCAGATTCAATTTCGAATGGTTACTTAGGGCTCATTCGCAACTTTAAGCGCGAGTTATGGTTAATTAGTTTCTTATTTGGCGCTTCGCCTGCGTTGTGTAATTCTTTCTTGCAGGGTCGTCAAACAGACTTACCGTTTAAGAAACTAGGTAAAGGCACACTTTATTTAGAAGTCGGTACGGCACTGCGATTAGGCAACCTTGGTTATACTAATAGCGCACAATCGTCTTTACGAGTTATGTACAATTCATTAGAAGAATATGTAGCAGGTTTAAAAGAAGCGATTCATACGCCATCAGACCTATATGGCCACCTTGATGACTACCGTAGTGAGCAGCCAAAACAACTGAACAAAAATATTCTACAAATTGAAAATGAATTTTACTCACCGATACGTCCTAAACGTAATGCTGCCTCAGGAGAAACACCTACTGATGCCTTATTACGAGGTGGGATCGAGTATATAGAAGTACGCGCGCTAGATGTTAACCCATTCAGTGAAACCGGTATTGATTTACAGCAAATTCGCTTTTTAGACGTATTTTTGACCTATTGTTTATTGTCTGAGTCTCCAGAAATGGATTGGCAGGAACAAAAGTTAAGTACAGCTAACCTTGATGCGGTTGTAAATGAAGGCCGAGACCCTGAGCTTACGTTGAATAAGCAAGGTGAAAAGGTTCTGCTTGTTGACTGGGCTGAATCTATATTTACTAATCTAGCTGCTGTGGCTAACTATATGGATAACGCATATAGTGTGAGCTATTACAGCGAAACAATCGCAGAGCTTGCAAGTTGGGTCAAAAACCCTAATAAAACTTTCTCTGGTCGGTATGTCAGTGCACTTGCAAAAGAAAATCAAGATAATGGTCTTTTTGCCTTAACACTTGCGCAAAAATACAAGCAAAACCATGTCGAGGCTGATTATCAATTTTATGATCATGCATTTTTGACTAAACAGGCATCTGATTCAGTGCTTAAAGAGCGAGAAGTAAAAGCAGCTGACAAGCTATCTTTTACTGCGTTTTTAGATGATTATTTTGCTAAAGCTTAGTAAGGTGAGTACATAAAAAAACGCAGCCTAGGGAGGCTGCGTCAAAGATTCTTCAGGGATGAAACAATGCTATACTGCTGCATTCATAAGTTCAGACTGACCTGATGAGAAAAAGTTCAGCGAGATACATAAAAAAATGAAAAAAAGTTTAATTATTTTATCGCTGGCCGCTTTAATGGCGGGTTGCGCAACGGCTCCTCCAGAGCAACCTCATGATATTTGTAAGATTTTTGAGGAAAAGCCTGACTGGTACTACGATGCGCGTGATGCGCAAGAAAAGTGGGGCTCACCTAAACACGTACTCATGAGTATGATGTATCAAGAAAGCTCATTTCGCCATGATGCAGCGCCACCTATGGAATATTTCTTATGGGTCATTCCTATTGGCCGAGCCAGTTCAGCGTATGGATACTCGCAAGCAAAAACGCCAACTTGGTCAGATTACATTCGCGAAACTGGTAATAGTGGGGCAGACAGAGACGATTTTGATGATGCGATAGACTTTATGGCTTGGTTTGTTTATAAAACTCATAAAGTAAACGGAATATCAAAATGGGACGCCTACGCGCAGTACTTGAATTACCATGAAGGGTGGGGCGGCTATAAACGCGGTACTTATAAAAGTAAAAAGTGGTTGATGAGTGTTGCCAATAAAGTAAAACACCGAGCTAGCCGGTATGGCGCACAACTTAAAAAGTGCGAAGCTGATCTAGATAAAAACTGGTTTGAACGCTTATTTAGTTAAGGTTTTCATATTAAAAAGCCCGCATCAATATGCGGGCTTTTTAATGGTTATTTACCAGGGAACTGGTGTATATGCACATCGCGTTGTGGGAACGGAATGGTAATATCTTCAGCATCAAATGCTATTTTCACACGTTCGTATAAACCAAAATAGACCGGCCAATAATTGTCTGTTTCAACCCAAGCCCAAACGAGCATACCAATATGGCTCTCACCATGTTGACTGACATGTACAACCGGCTTTTTCTCTTCGATATTTTTCAAAACTAGATCATAGTCATTTAATACCTTCATTAACACATCACGGGCTTTATGTACGTCATCGCCGTAGCTGATACCAAATTCAATCGCAACCCGGTGTAATGGCTCTGAGAACTTATTCTTAACGCAACCATTTGAAAGAGTGCCATTAGGAATAATAATTTTTTCATTATCATAGGTAAGTAAAACGGTAACAAAAATTTGAATTTCAACTACTGTGCCCATATAGCCTTGGGCTTCAATAACATCACCCACTTTAAAAGGCTTAAAGAACAGGATAAGCACACCACCTGCAAAGTTAGCAAGACTGCCTTGTAAGGCCATACCAACGGCCAAACCGGCTGCACCAAGCATTGCAATAAATGAAGTCGTTTCAATTCCTATCATTGACGCAACTGAAATCAGCAGAAGTACTTTTAAAATGACCGAAATAAATGACACCAAAAAGTGTGTAAGTCCCACTTCAAACTTAACCTTGGTCATTGATTTTTCGGCCATATTTGAGATACGACCGATGAGCCACCACCCAACTATTAGAACAACAATAGCGAGAATGAATTTAGGTCCATAGAGTAGCAGTAGCTCAATTGCTTGATTATAAATGTTTTCGATCGATATTTCGTCCATGATTGCTCCTTATTAAATGCGGCAGTTAAATAGCTACTAATAGTAGCCGAAACACTAGCGGTTTGCGGGAGCGTACGTTGTAAATATGAAACTTCAGAAAGGAAATAAGAATTTAGATACAAAAAAGGAGTGGATGACCACTCCTTTTTGTTGAAAATTAATGATGATTAAGTAGTACGCTTACTTGGCAGTACTTTAACAAGTTTAACCATGTTTTCTTTAACTTCGAGAACTTCGATTGGATAGCCAGCAATACGCAAACTGAGGTTTGAGTCTGGGATATCTTCTAAATATTCAACTATTAAACCACTTAGGGTCTTCGGGCCATCAATTGGTAGCTCCCAACCCATTTCTTTATTTAAATCGCGAATATTAGCACCGCCATCTACAAGTACTGAGCCATCATCTTGCTCGGTGACTTCCTCACTTGGTGTACGCGTTTGCGTTGTTGTGAAATCACCCACTACTTCTTCTAAGATATCTTCAAGTGTTACTAAGCCTTGAATATCGCCATATTCATCAACCACTAAACCAATACGCTCTTTCGATTGCTGGAACTTAAGTAGTTGCGTGTTTAGTGATGTGCCTTCAGGAATGAAGTAAATTTCACGAACTGCACGTAACAATGACGGTTTATCAAATTGTTCTTTAGTTAATAGGCGCAGTGCATCACGTGAGTGAATAAAGCCAACAGCATCATCAATTTGGTCACGATATAACAGTACGCGTGTGTGCTGTGCATGAGTAAGCTGGCGGCTGATAAGTTTCCAATCGTCATTAATATCAATCGCAACGATTTCGTTGCGTGGGATCATGATATCTTCAACCGTAACTTGTTCTAAATCTAAAATTGAAGTTAGCATGCTTTGGTGGCGGGCAGGTAAAAGAGCACCTGATTCGTTCACCACGGTTTTTAATTCTTCTTTACTTAGGCTATGTTCTTCAATTTGTGCTGTGGTAATACCAAACAAACGCAACATGCCGTTGGTCATCCAGTTAACGATAACCACAAATGGGAAAAGTATTTTTAACAGCCCTTTGAGCACGATTGAGCTTGGAAAAGCGACTTTCTCTGGATAAAGCGCGGCAAGTGTCTTTGGTGTTACTTCGGCAAAGATTAAAACAACCAGCGTTAGTGCACCGGTAGCAATTGCGATACCAAGATCACCATACAGGCGAATACCAATGATTGTTGCAACCTGTGCTGCGGCAATATTAACTAAGTTGTTACCAATCAAGATCAGACCAATAAGTCTGTCAGGGCGACTTAACAGTTTGCTGACGCGCTTCGCTGCACGGTGATCTTCTTTAGCAAGATGACGCAGGCGAATGCGGTTAATTGACATAATCCCAGTTTCAGAACCAGAAAAATAAGCAGAAATAAGTATCAATAATCCCAATACAATAAACAGGGTACTAGTCGATATGTCGTCCAACGATGGATCCTTTTTTTATAAATCAGTGCATATTAAGCTAGAGACAGCTTGCTGAGTCAAGTTAAAACTTATTTAGAATCACTTCTTGAATGAAACGGCTGCCAAAATAAGCAAGTGACAAGACAAATGCGGCTATCATGATCGAAAACACAACAGGCTTACCACGCCAGCCTTTACGCAAATGTCCAACAGTGACCACAGTAAAAATCAACCAGGCTACTAACGATAACACTGTTTTATGGATAAACTCACTTGCAAACATTCCCTCTAAGAAGATAAACCCAGAAAGCAGTGCAAAGGTAAGTAAGATAGTACCTAACGTCAGTAATTGGTACAGCTGACGCTCAACCACCATTAATGGCGGAAGATGGCTATGTACAATCGCCAAGTCTTTGCGTTTTAAACGCTTGTCGATAAAATAAAACTGCACAGCATATAAAGTGGCGATGATTAGTACACAGTAAGCTAATAGAGATAACGAAATATGTGTTACCAAGCCGAGCTCAACATTTATTGATTGTAAAATAACGTGATGTGGAATAAATAAGCTGGCGAGCGTTAGTATGGCTGCAAAACCGTAGACTACAGGTAACAAAAGGGTCGCAGGAAATTTAAGTGACACGGCCGTAACCGACACCACAATAACCCAGCAGGTCAATAAGGCAACGTTTACAATGCTTAGGTCTTGGCCATCAGCGCGAAAAACAGAATTCACCAGCAGTAGCATATGAGCAAGAATAGCAACGGTGCTCAAAATCACGGTGAGTTTCTGGCTTGGACCTTGTTTGTGAAAAAGGCGTGAAAGCACATGCGATGTCGCTAACACATAAAACAAACTAGCAATAATTGTTAAACTAATAATCATCGTATTATGGCCACTTAATTTATTCGATAAATCCTTGTCTCATTGATGCCATTGTATTTTATAGCAAGGCAAAAGCATAGAGTTTGTAAAAAGAAACTCAAACAGCGCACTTGAATACTGTATTGTCGGCCATCATTTACGGTATACTGCTAGGAATTAAATTTTAATATTGCCTTTATTGCCGAATAAACTGTACGTTTTACAAGCAATTTAGGTGAAACTCGTTTTATCGGAAACTTTACATGTTTGAGAATCTCCAAGAACGCTTAGGTAAAACCTTAAAAAATATCAGTGGCCGCGGACGCCTAACTGAAGACAATATTAAAGATACATTACGCGAAGTCCGCATGGCATTTTTGGAAGCGGACGTTGCCTTACCTGTTGTTCGTGAGTTCGTTAAGCAAGTTAAAGAACGTGCCGTTGGTGTTGAAGTAACGAAAAGCTTAAGCCCAGGCCAAGTCTTTATTAAGATTGTTCGTGAAGAACTTGAAAAAGCCATGGGCGAAGCCAACGAAGAGCTTAGCCTTAATGCACAGCCGCCAGCAGTAGTGATGATGGCAGGTTTGCAAGGTGCGGGTAAAACAACCAGTGTTGGTAAACTAGCTAAATTCTTAAAAGAGCGTAAAAAGAAATCTGTATTAGTTGTGAGTGCCGACGTTTATCGTCCGGCAGCAATCAAACAGCTTGAAACACTGGCTGATGAAGTGGGTGTTGAGTTCTTCCCAAGCGACATTTCACAAAAGCCTGTAGATATTGCCAACAGCGCTATTTCGCACGCGAAGAAGAAATTCATTGATGTGGTATTAGTCGATACCGCGGGTCGTTTACACGTCGATAACGACATGATGGACGAGATCAAAGCACTTCATAGTGCCATTAATCCAATCGAAACCTTATTCGTGGTTGACGCGATGACAGGTCAAGATGCGGCAAATACAGCAAAAGCATTTGATGAAGCACTGCCTTTAAGTGGTGTGATCTTAACCAAGACCGATGGTGATGCTCGTGGTGGTGCTGCCTTATCGATTCGTCATATTACCGGTAAACCAATTAAGTTTATGGGTGTGGGTGAGCGTACAGATGCACTTGAGCCATTCCACCCTGACCGTATTGCTTCTCGTATCCTAGGTATGGGTGATGTACTTTCATTAATCGAAGAAGTCGAGATGAAAGTAGATAAAGAGAAAGCTGCTAAAGTTGCCGAGAAAGTATTTAAAGGCGACGGTTTCACATTAGATGACTTTGCAGAGCAACTTCGTCAGATGAAGAACATGGGCGGCATGATGTCGATGCTTGATAAGCTGCCGGGCATGCAAAACCTTCCAGATGCTGTAAAAGGTCAAATGGGCGATAAAACTTTCGTGCAAATGGAAGCGATCATTAACTCAATGACACCAAAAGAACGTGCACGTCCTGAAATCATTAAAGGCTCTCGTAAAAAACGTATTGCTGCTGGTTCTGGTACCCAAGTACAAGAGATCAATAAACTGCTTAAGCAATTTACGCAAATGCAAAAAATGATGAAGAAGATGAAAGGCAAGGGCGGCATGAAGAAAATGATGCGCGGTATGAAAGGTATGTTACCACCGGGTATGATGGGTGGCGGTCCTAAATTTTAATTGAGCTTATTATAAAGCGTGTACAAAAAAGGGGCATATAGCTCCTTTTTTTGTAGATAAATTATGCGTAGTTGTTAGCTGAGTGTAAGATTTAAAGCCCAGATCAGTGTTTAATCAACTAAACTTACATTTTGCAGCAGTTCTTACTTGCAATGTTGCAAAAAACTCGTACAATTCCCCAGCTTCCCGTACTGGGGAGTAAATCTTATTAATGAAAACAGTCAATCTAATGTAGAGGACGGTATGGTAACTATTCGTTTGCAACGTGGTGGCGCTAAAAAACGCCCTTTCTATCAAATTGTGGTTGCGGATAGCCGTTTCTCGCGTGACGGTCGCTTCATCGAGAAAGTAGGTTTCTTTAACCCAATCGCTTCTGGTCAGGAAGAAAAAGTACGTTTAGATTTATCTCGTGTTGAACACTGGGTAGGTCAAGGTGCATCTCTTTCAGATCGCGTAGCTAAATTAGTTAAAGACGCTCGTAAAGCGGCTTAATAGGCGTAAGAGTAACCATGAGTCAAGAGAACACCTCGTATATTACAGTAGGAAAGCTCGGTGCCCCGTATGGTATAAAGGGCTGGCTTAAGGTGCATTCATTTACTGATGATCCCGAAGGGATCTTCGATTTCAGCCCATGGTTGATAGGGCAACAAGGTAAATGGCAGACCTTAGAAGTGGTCGACTGGCGTCGCCACAACAAAGGCTTTATCGCTAAAGTTGCGCAAGTAAACGACAGAGACGAAGCAATGGCTTTGACCAATGTAGAAATTTCCGTGGATGCAGCGCAGCTTCCAGAATTACCGCAAGGTGAATTCTATTGGCGAGATCTCATCGGCATGTCAGTTGTAACCGATAAAGGCTACGACTTAGGCATTGTTGATGACCTAATGGAGACAGGGTCAAATGATGTTTTGGTTGTGAAAGCAAACAAAAAAGATGCATTTGGCCAAGCAGAACGTTTGATTCCTTTTTTAACAGACTCTGTTATCAAAGAAGTTAAACATGATGCAAGAGAAATTACCGTAGACTGGGATCCAGGGTTTTAATGTCACAAACAAGTTCACTATGGGTAGGGGTGATTAGCCTTTTCCCGGACATGTTTGATGCGATAACTACCCAAGGGGTTACAGGTCGTGCAGTTAAAAATGGTCTAATCGACTTTAATTGCTGGAACCCACGTGACTATGCAACTGATAAGCATAGGACCGTGGATGATCGCCCTTATGGCGGTGGTCCAGGCATGTTAATGATGGTTGAACCATTGAAACAAGCCATTCTTGACGCAAAAAAAGCGGCAGGTGATGGTGCAAAAGTAATTTATATGTCCCCGCAAGGGCGCAAATTAGATCAACAAGGGGCAAGCGAGCTTGCCAACTCAGATAAGTTGATTCTAATTGCCGGTCGCTATGAAGGTATAGACGAGCGAATTATAGAGTCGTACGTTGACGAAGAATGGTCAATAGGCGATTTTATATTAAGTGGTGGTGAACTACCCGCTATGACGCTAATTGATGCAGTAGCACGATTAGTACCAGGGGTGTTAGGGCATAACCAGTCAGCTGAGCAAGATTCATTTTCGGATGGCTTGCTTGATTGTCCTCATTATACACGGCCAGAGACATTGGATGATAAGCAGGTTCCCGCTGTATTACTCAGTGGTAACCACCAAGAAATTGCAAAGTGGCGTTTAAAACAATCACTTGGCAGAACTTGGCTACGTCGTCCTGACTTGTTGCATAACCTAGCTCTGACTGAGGAGCAAGCGGCACTTCTTGCTGAGTTCCAGCAAGAGTACCAACAAGCTTGTGGCTAGAAGACAGTTACACCTAGGAAAGTGAGAAATATAATGGCAAAAGTAAACCAAAATATTATTAAAGCGCTTGAAGAAGAGCAGCTTAAATCAGACGTACCAGCATTCGGCGCTGGTGATACAGTTGTTGTACAGGTACGTGTAAAAGAAGGTAACAAAGAGCGTCTACAGGCCTTTGAAGGTGTTGTAATCGCTAAGCGTAATCGTGGTCTTCACTCAGCATTCACAGTTCGTAAAATTTCGAGCGGTGAAGGTGTTGAGCGTGTATTCCAAACGCACAGCCCTCTTATCGATAGTATCTCAGTTAAACGTCGCGGTGCTGTTCGCCGTGCGAAACTTTACTATCTACGTGAGCGTTCTGGTAAATCTGCACGTATTAGAGAAAAACTTAACTAATACGCGCTGTTTTACAACGCAAAATAAAACGGGTTGCAGCCTTAGGTTGCAACCCGTTTTGGTTTTTATAGCAAAAAATATCTAGGTACGACTTTCAAATTTAGTTGTCAGCACTTCTTAATATCTCTTTCTAATTTAAATATTCCCTTGTGATTCAAGCCGTGTAGAAGTGTTAGGGCTTTGTGCTTTGCTGTTTATCCTGTTACTATAATTCGTATTGAAAGCTTTACTTTTTTGTATATATTTTTGTACGTTTTTGGGTTTGAGGTGTATTAACGTGGTAACAGTGAATGAGCTTGATGAATTAAGGACAGGAATTGACGAATGCGATGCGCAGTTAGTTTCCTTGTTGGCAAAAAGAAACAGTATAACGGCTAAAATTGGTGCAATTAAGCAGCAAATTGGCGCCCCTTTGCATGCGCCGGATCGCGAAGCTGATTTACTTGAAGCGCGAAGACAAGAAGCGATTGCACAAGGGGTTAACCCTGAGTTAGTTGAAGATATTCTGCGTCGTATGATGCGTGAAGCATATCAAAATCAACAAGGGAGTTTGGCTTGTTCAGCTCCTCAGTTATCTCCTATTGTGATTGTCGGTGGGCAAGGTGCGATGGGTCAATTGTTTGCACAACAATTCATTCGCTCAGGATACGATGTACGAATTTTAGATAAAGAGCAACAAGCCGACAGCGAAGCGATATTAGCTGGTGCAAAACTTGTACTTGTAAGTGTGCCAATTAATGCACTTGAGCAAGTCGTTGCTGCATTACCAACACTCGATGATGACTGTTTATTAGTTGATATTACCTCAGTTAAACAAAAGCCTTTAAAAGCCCTCATGGCGGCTCACAGCGGCCCTGTGGTGGGTTTACACCCAATGTTTGGTCCAGATATTTCGCACTGGGTAAAACAAACGGTCGTAGTGTGTGAAGGGCGAAATCATGAAGTAGCAAAAGGGCTAATGGCACAATTACAGATCTGGGGTTGTCAAGTAGTTGAAATGGATGCCAAAAAGCATGATGAAGCGATGCAAATCATCCAAGTAATGCGCCACTTAACAACGTTTGTGTACGGACAATTCTTAGCTAAACAAAGCCATACTTTAGCAGAGCTACGTAGCTGCTCTTCACCTATTTATCAGTTAGAGTTAATGATGGTAGGGCGTTTATTTGCCCAGTCACCAGAGTTGTACTCTGACATCATGCTGGCGCAATTTGATGATGTAGAGCCGTTACTTGCGAGTTATCAAGACACCTTTGCAGACACTCTTGAGAAGCTAAAAGCTGGTGATAAAGAGTCATTAATAAATGCCTTTGCTAACGCAAAAGAATATTTCTCTGATGCAACTGCACATTTCTTAACACAAAGCCGTAGCTTACTTAATAAAGCAAACGATGCGAAAGTGTTAGATTAATAATTTTGTTTAATTAAACCAAAAGCCCGCATCAAGCGGGCTTTTTAGTTTCAAATGTGTTGTTGGCAATAATTGCCCTAATGGCCACCTAAGGAGCCTGGTAAAGCACCTGTGTGGTGATTAATTAGACCCCATTGATACAGTAAATCAGTCATATCAGAAAGGCTGAATAAGGTCATGCTTAAACCGACAACTGTCAACACTATGGTATAAGGTAGCGCCATATAAACCATGCGCCCATAAGATAGCCTCAACACAGGGGCTAACGTTGAAGTAAGTAAGAATAAGAACGCAGCTTGTCCATTTGGTGTGGCAACACTTGGAAGGTTGGTACCGGTATTAATTGCTACAGCTAATAAATCAAACTGGTCACGAGTAATTTGACCAGCTTCGAGTGCAGCTGCAACTTCATTTATATAAACAGTACCCACAAACACATTATCACTGACCATCGACAGAATACCGTTGGCAATAAAAAACATAACAAGTTGCAATTGGCCTTCAAAGGTCAGAACCCAAGCAATTACGGGGGTAAATAAATGTTGGTCAATGATGACGGCAACAATAGAAAAGAATACGCACAACAAAGCAGTAAATGGCAATGCTTCTTCAAAGGCTTTGCCAAGTTGATGCTCTTCTATAATTCCTGCACTGGCTGTGGCAAAAATAATCACAGACAAGCCAATTAGACCAACAGTGGCAAGGTGTAAAGCAAGGCCAATGATAAGCCAAACTGCAATAACAGCTTGAATAGCTAGGTTTACCTTATCGCGTGTTGTGCGTTTTTTCTCAAGCTTCTTCGCATGATCAGATAAAATAGTGTGAATCGGGGCGGGCAGTTTCGCACCGTAACCAAACGCTTTGGTTTTTTCCAATAAAATAGTTGTGGATATACCCGCAATCATAACCGGCAGGGTGATTGGTAACATGCGAAAGAAAAACTCGCCGAATAGCCAGCCAGCTCGCTCAGCAATAATTAAGTTTTGTGGTTCGCCTACCATCGTACACACTCCTCCTAAAGCTGTGCCTATAGAAGCATGCATTAATAAGTTACGGAGAAAAGCACGGAATTCTTCAAGCTCTTGACGATTGACCGGGCGTACTTGATTATCATCATTAATATCATGTTCACTACTCGAGTCCTTTCCCGAAGCAACTTTATGATAAATGCTGTAAAAACCCATCGCTACAGCAATGACAACAGCCATAACAGTTAGCGCATCTAAGAAAGCAGACAAAAAAGCTGCAGCAATCGTGAACGACAGCGACAATACAGTTTTACTTCGCACTGAAACAACAAGCTTTGTGAAGATATACAGAAGCAAGTCTTTCATAAAGTAAATACCTGCCACCATAAAGATAAGCAGCAAAATAACATCAATATTTTGTACTATTTCATGCTCAACTTGCCCAGCCGACGTCATCCCAATGAACATGGCTTCAATGGCAAGTAAGCCTCCAGGCTGAAGAGGGTAACACTTTAAAGCCATAGCAAGAGTAAAAATAAACTCTAACACTAAAACCCAACCCGCAAGATAGGGGTTAAGTTGAAATAATATAGGGTTTATTAGTAAAAAGGCGACAATGGTGTATTTATACCATTGAGGCGAGGTCCCCAAAAAATTTTTAAAGATCGCTGGTAAAATCCGCTGCTGCATCGCTGTACCTTATTATTTGTGCTTGTTGTTATTTCAAGTTAACTAAGCTTAGAGCTTATTTGAATTGTTAACTAGGTATATTTACTATACTTAAAGTATTATTCTTTTGGTGTCTTATTGGGCCGAAAGGGCTTTTATTTAGCTATAAATAATAGATTTTTATGCACACCGGACTTAGTTTACTTGTTAGTTGCGGATCATCTGGTACAATCAGTGGGTTGTTCGCACATTGCGATAATAAAAGTTGCTAACTCAAGTGGAAAATGAATGAGAATTTTTAAAGCGAAAAGCCCAGCAGGTTTTGCTGAAGAATACATTGTTGAATCTATTTGGAATGGTGACTTTCCGCCGGGATCGATTCTTCCGGCAGAACGTGAATTGTCAGAGCTGATTGGTGTAACACGTACAACCTTACGTGAAGTACTTCAGCGTTTAGCGCGTGATGGCTGGCTAACGATCCAACACGGTAAACCAACACGTGTTAATAATTTCTGGGAGACGTCTGGTCTTAATATCTTAGAGACACTCGCACGTCTTGATGAAGATAAAATGCCAGAGCTTACCGATCAACTTCTTTCGGCACGAACCAATATCAGTGCTATTTACACGCGTGCAGCTATTAAATTAGCACCTGAGCGTGTAATTGAAATTCTTTCGCAGAGCGAAGAGCTAGAAGACAGCGCTCAGGCATTTGCTGATTATGATTACAAAGTTCACCATGAGCTTGCTGTGGCTGGTAATAACCGTATTTACGTGTTGATACTAAATGGCTTTAAAGGTTTTTACTCTAAAATTGGCTGTCACTACTTCTCTGACTCACGTACACGCGAATTAGCACGTCAGTTCTATAAAGACCTAACAGAACTTGCTGAGCGACGTGAACATGATGGTGCAATTTCGATGATGCGTAAATATGGTCATCAAACAGGTGAGATTTGGCAGCAAATTCGTGGCGATATGCCTGAAGACATCATGGATTAATAATCTGTTTTGCTGCTTTAAAATTACAAACCTAGCTCGATTGCTGGGTTTTTTGTACGTGAAGATAGTATTTTTAGCAAAAAGCGTTACCAAAAGTAACGCTTTTTGTTTAAAAATTAGTTTTGCGCGAGATAATCTAAAACAACCTGATGATGGTCTTTGGTTTTGAACTTATCAAACACGTGTTTGATTTTACCGTCTTGACCTACAAGGAAGCTAATACGATGAATTCCTTCGTATTCTTTACCCATAAACTTCTTATAGCCCCAAATACCAAAAGCATCTGCTATGGCATGATCTTCATCAGCTAATAAATCAAAGTTCAGCTCTTTTTTGGTTTCAAAGTTTTTTAAACGCTTGATCGGGTCTGGACTTATACCAACGATACGGGTGTTAAATTTAGCAAGCTCAGCTTTTTCGTCACGTAAGTTCTCTGCTTGTACAGTACAACCTGGTGTTGATGCTTTCGGATAAAAATAAACCAGTACTTGCAGCTCTTTTAATAAATCGGCTAACACGATTGTTTCATCGTTTTGATTTTGTAGACTAAAAGCAGGGGCTGTGTCACCTGCTTGTAGAGGATTAATTTTCTTCATACTGTGCTCCTTAACGAATGCGTCTAAAGATATAATCTACGTTCAAACTACGAGAAAGATCTTCAAAGCTCACTTTAAAATTATCAATATCAACGTCGACAGGGATATTAAACTCTAGTTCACAGCGCATTTTTAGTTCATTGTCTTCTTCATAAGTGTCTGACTTAAGTGAACAAATGCTGATGTTGTTGTCAGCAAAAAAACGAGTAACTTTGCTTAATGTACCCGGAGTGTCGATACCCGTATATTCAAGGGTGTATCCGGCACAAAATTCACATGCAATATGACTTGCTGTGCGTTTCATCATGGTTAATAAACCAAGTTCCATTCCTTTTGTAGGCAAGGTATGCTCGATTCGGCTAATTGCAGACATATCGCCTGCTAATAACATAATAAAAGTAAATTCATTACCCAAGATAGCAATGCGACTGTCAATAATATTGCAATGACAATCACTCACTAGCTGAGTTAATTCGCTAACGATACCGGGCCTGTCTTCGCCAATCGCTGTGAGCACTATCTGATGATTTGAAAAAGCAGTCATGGAATTTTAAGTACCTAGTAATTAAATAATACCAATGGGTATAAGCCAATAAGCCTTGATTTCACGTGAGTTTAATACTGCACGGCGGCGAAGTTTACCATAATTAACATCGTTAACGGTAGCTGCGATTAATTAAGCCGTTAATAAAGTGTGCTCTTTCTTGTTTTTAGGGGCATCAGAAAGTACCATAGTTAAAATTTTGCAAGGCGATAAGTAAACATATACATGACGCGTTAACCCAAATTGCTCGGGTTATTTGCATAAAAACAATAAATGTAAAGTTATAAATGATTTTACAGTGAACCAAATCGGCATTACCCACTCATATATTTGTTAAAAAATTAAGGGTTTGCTAAGGAGAAATATCTGTGCAGTATTGGATCTCAAAGGCGCTTGCTGTAAGCGTAATGGTAAGTTTAACAGGATGCAGTGTGTTCACTGATGAAGCACACCACAAGCGTAATTATCGTGCAAATGAACCGGTCAAAGCGCCAGCAGGCCTTGCGCAACCGACTCAAGATCCGACTTACAAAATGGATGTTGCACAATACGACAACAACCCTGAAGCAAAAAATTATCGTCCGCCAGCACAGGTTATTACCATCGCGCAAGGAACTTGGGTGGAAGAAGGTGATAAATTAGCTCGGGTTTATTTTGATAAAAATGATGGTATTGAAGATCTAGATACATTCATTTGGGACTCTATAAAAGCGGTATTAGCAGAGAAAAACACTTCTGTAGAAAAAGCTGACAAAGCAACAAATAGCATCGAAACAGGCTGGTATACAATTATTAAACCTGAAGATGGTTGGTTTTGGGAAAGTGAAAAAGAAGTATCTCAACAACGCTTTTTATTTACAATAGAAGAGAAGTCGCATCAACGTACAGCTTCTTTAACCTCAAAACTTGTTGATTATAAAAGCGGTTCGCAACAATTGACGCCACTTTTACAGCAACAACTAGAAGTGCGTGCTCTTAACCAGATTATTGCTGAGTTTGATTACCGCTACCGTCAGTTAGAAGTGGAAATGCGTAAGCAACAAGGCATTATTTCTCTTGAAATGGGCTTTGATAACAAAGGCAACGCTGCGCTTGTAACTGAGCAAGAATACAGCATGGTATTCGATCGTTTTTCTGGTTTCTTAGAGCGTTTATCTTTCACAATTGTTGAGATTGACCAAGAGCGTGGTTTGATCACTGCTGATTATAAAAAGCCAGAGTCAAGTGTTTGGGATTCAATTTGGGGCGAAGAAGTTGCTGAGTTACCAATTGAAGATGGCCAGTACCAAATTCTCGTTAGCCGCACTAATGATGGTGGTACAAGTTTAACGTGGATGGACTCGCAAGGTGCTACGCTAGAGCCTGGTACAATGAATGACTTACAACAAGCATTAGAAAACGCGCTGCGTCAGCGTGGAATTAATATTTAATAATTAAAAAAATTAAACCACCACAAAAAGAGCCTAGCCGCTCTTTTTGTGGTTTCTACAGGTTGAAAATATGTCTAACTTAAACGCAACAAATCGCATCGACATGCGAACCTTGTTCACCTTTTTCGTTCCTTCACTTATAGGTGTCTTCTTATTCATGACGCCGGTACCCATAGGTGAAGCAATGACCATCCCAATTGCTGTTATGGCAAAAGCAGTGCAACAATGGATTGCACCTTTTGCACTGGGTTTGATTACCAGTATTGTTTGTATCACCGGTATTTTATCTTTAGTGATAAAGTTGTTTAAACCACAGCCATTACTTAAGTACTTTATAATTAAACATTTATTTGATGTTAGTTGGCTTTGGCTGAGTGTTCGATTACTGGGTATGGTATTTATTATTCTGACTTATACAAAACAAGGGCCAGAAATGATTATTTCCAGTAATACCGGTGCATTGGTGTTAAACGACTTATTGCCCGTGTTGTTTTCTGTGTTTGTTTTAGCGGGATTATTATTACCGTTATTATTAAACTTCGGTCTACTTGAGCTAGTGGGTACCTTATTAACTAAAGTTATGCGCCCACTTTTTGGTGTGCCAGGTCGAAGTGCAGTCAACTGTGTGGCATCTTGGTTAGGTGACGGTAGTGTGGGTATTTTGATGACCGCTCGTCAGTATGAAGATAAACACTATACACAACGCGAAGCTGCCATTATTGGTACCACTTTCTCAGCTGTATCAATTACCTTTTGTTTAGTTGTTATTGGTCAAGTAAAGCTTGAGCACTTATTTGCACCGTTTTATTTAACTGTGTGTTTAGCCGGTTTAGTGGCAGCACTAATTGTGCCTCGTTTACCACCATTACGGTTTAAGAAAGATTTATATTTTGATGGTAGCGAGCCCGATAAAGATGCTGAGTTGGTACCTGAAGGTAAAACCTTAATTTCGCATTCGTTAGATGTCGCATTTGCTAAAGCGCGCACTGCGCCGGGATTTGTAGGTACAATTAAAGAAGGTCTTCACAACGCATTTGATATGGTATTCGCAGTATTACCTGTGGTTATGGCGGTGGGCACATTTGCTCTGATCATTGCTGAATACACGCCAATATTTGAGTATATGGGTAAACCATTTGTACCATTTTTAGAGCTTCTTCAAGTACCTGAAGCCGAAGCTGCAGCACAAACTATTATGGTTGGTTTTGCAGATATGTTTATTCCATCAATTCTTGCTGCAGGTAGTATCGAAAGTGACGTTACACGTTTTATTATTGCAGCAATGAGTGTAACCCAATTGATTTATATGTCTGAAGTCGGTGCTTTGCTTTTAGGAAGTAAAATTCCGGTAAATATTATTGAGCTATTCTTCATCTTTATTTTGAGAACCTTAGTGACATTACCGGTTATTGTCTTAATGGCGCATTGGCTAGTATAAATAAGCTAAGCCTTTTTAAAAAAGCCCTGATTATTCATCAGGGCTTTTTTTATCTTTACCAGTGTCATCTTTAGGTACCTTGAAGTCCATTTTCGCAGCATGTTTTAGCAACATAAGGTTCCCAATTACTACACCAAATACTGCAACAAAAATGCCTATAATTTGCCATGTTTCCATCTTGAAATCCTGTAAATATATGCAGCACAATAGTAGCACTTAAAATCGTTTGGCATAAGACAGTGAAATAAAATCAAGTCCAGGGTTAGGGCTTTTAAATCCGGCGTTGGAATAGTGTAAATACCTGAGTGCTAAGCTTGTGTTGTTTCCTAGGTCTGCTACTAATCCTAATCTGTCCTCAAACTGGTAGTGAGTACTAACATTTTTGCCTGCAAAATGGGTGTCATCCAACAGTGAAACCCCAATACCAAACTCCACATGAACAGGTATGTTTTTCACATTAAACGCCGGGTATTGGATCACTGGAGAAATAGCTAACACGATATTCGTTTGATGTCTGTTGTCTTTGCCATACTGCCAAACATTAAAGCTTGATTCGAAGTATACCCGAGCATGTTCAAAAGGCAGTTTTTCGTTTGGTAAATGGTATTGATAGGCAAGTTTTAACCCTTTCACATCACCTTCACCTTGAATGTAATCAATGGCATAGCCATGATTTTGGGCGGCATCAATCGATGGTGCTAATAGTAATGCTGTGCTTAATGCAAGCGCTTTTAGTGAGTGTGTTAATTTCATATCGGTAATTCTTACTATGACTTTGAGCAAGTAGATAGGGGTGGTGACATTGCTTTTTCAATGTGCGTAAACACACAGAACTTGTGCATATTCTCGCTTTTTTAAGCAATTCATTGAAAAACTTGGTAAAAACCGATTGATGCCAATTTGGCATTAAAACGTTGACGTATTGTTTCTTTTTTTGTGGTTTCAATATCGGTATATTGGCGGAAATTTTCAATCACAAGCGAATACGATGATGACCAAATTAGTTAACTCACTTTTGCTAATTGCAACGTTACTTACTACAAGCGTGTTTGCTAGCGAAGACCGTTCGCCAAAGCAATTGTTAGAGACAGTCACAGCAGACTTATTTGTTGATATTGCTAATGTAAACTCCAAAGGTGACGCTAGCACTGAGGCAATGGCTAGTATTGTTGAAAAACGTTTGCTGCCCCATATGGATACCAAGTTCGTATCATATAAGTTGTTGGGTAAACACATAAAAGGGTTGCGCCGTGAGCAAGCAATCGATTTTATCGCAGCTGTAGAGCATTACTTAACAGTAACTTATGCGGGTGCATTGATGAAATACACTGGGCAAAAAGTAGTGTTCGATCCATCACAGTTGATAGATGACGGATATGCAACGGTAAAAACTCAGATCATTGATGATAATGCGCCGACTATTGATTTACACTTTAAACTTCGCCAAGGTAAAGACAAGCAATGGAAGGTATACGATATTGTTGCTGAAGGTATTTCTTTATTAAGTGCTAAGCAAAAAGAAGTACTTCAACGTATCAGCCAAGTGGGCATTGATAAAGTGACTCAAGAGTTAGCAAGTAAGTAGCAGTCTCCAACCAAGCAGTGAGTATTACCAATGTACCACTGCTTTTCTATTTTCTTTAAAAATCACCTACTTTGCGCTAGCACCAATTGCCCTCTGTGGTAGAATCAAGCTAGTTTTTTCATCTTGAAGTATCGAATTAGATACTCGTTGTTTTGTTTCATTATTAAGCTCAGTGTCAGTTAGTTTTTGCTATAACGTAGAGCTTAATAAGTCACCTAATAATGCGTGAGCGGAGTTGTGTTGTTTTAATGGAAAATGTACTAATTTGGCCAAAGGAGTACCCGTTACTGATCAAAGGATTAGCTGAGCAAAACGGGGCTTATATTTTAGACGCTTTAGAAGCTTGGCCTGCATGTCGTTCAACCAATGAAGATGATGGTGTCTGTGCGACAGTCCTTCCGCCTATTTATTATCTTTCTTGGTTAACTCCACTAGATCCATTCGAAGAGTGCTATTTTCAACATATTTCTGAGTTTGACGAAGCTGCATTGAATTATATCAATGCGATGAAACAGCACTTTTTAGAAAATGAATATACTCCTGAGAGCTTAGTGCTGATGTTGTGCCAGCGTTTAGAAAAATACGCAAGTGCATTTGCCCAATCAGCGGTAAAAACGCCCATTACATTGATTCAACAGTTATTTAATCGCCGATACTTTACGGTGATTGAGCATGTCTTGGAGCAAGGGGCTAAAATGTCTGCAGAAGATGTGCTGACTCTTTGGACCGAAGTAGACTTTAGAGAACGTTTTAGCGGATTTATCCCTGACTCTGTGGCTGATTTAGAGCAGTTAACTGCGTTAGCCGCTGAAAAAGTTGCGCACGGTGAGGATTATTTCACGTTACTTAAGTTGATCTCTCCGGATGTTGATTCGGTGTCTCTTTTAGAACAAGCATTGCTTGCTCACTTAAGCCATGAAAGCGCCAAACAAACCATGGCTAAGCGCTTTATTGAACAAGGGGCTACTGGCACCCTAGCTGATGAGAATGGTAAAACAGCTTTTATGTGGGCAACAGAGAAAGGGTATGTCAATGTTGTTGAAACCCTGCTTGAGCACCAAGATAAAACCATTCAAGACAATAAAGGCAACACAGCTCTTCATTACGCAGTGTTCGCTGAAAATGCGCCTTTACTCGTTTTGTTACTCAAAAATGGTTTTGACTTCAGAGTACGTAATAAAGATGGCTTAAGTTGTTATCGGTTAGCTGTGAGTATTAAAGCTGATAATTTAGTCAAGGTTCTTGAACATGACTTCGGGATTAAAGAGCTTTCGCCTGAAGGGCAGTTTGACCGCGTTAAAAAAGTGCACCTCTTGCACGCCATAGTTACCTTGCTATTTCCTGTGCAATTGTTTTTCTTCTTTGATGACAGTATTGCCATTAAAAGTGAGTTAACACTTAGCTTTACGCTGGTTTCTATTCTGTGCTTTTTCTTTGCTACCAGTTTGAAGCGATGCGCACTTTACCCGCATATACGCCATCCATGGGGACTTTTCTTATTAAGAATGTTCTCGTTACTTAGCTTAATCGGGCAAGTTGGTCTGGCAAGTATCGTCGCTTTAGCTACCTTAGCTGAGTTAGTGTGATTAGTTAACGATTAGCAAATATGACATAAAAAAACGGCAACCTTGGTTGCCGTTTTTTGTTTCATCTTTAGATAAAAGAATCGGTATTATTTATCGTGCTCGTGAGCGGCTTTTTCTTCAGCCAGCTCTTCTTTTAATTTACGTATCTTAAGACCAAGCTCTTGTCCACGGTGGCGTGCATAGTAGGTACAGCCAATAAACATCAAACTAGCAAAAATTAACTCAAGTAACACCCAAATCAGCTGCTCTTGTGCCACCCACAGTAATGTAAAACCATGGATAAAATAGAACATTACGATAAAGTTGGCCCATGCATAGGTATAAGGTTTATCTTGAATAATGCCTTTAAGTGGTAGCAGCAGGGGAAGTATATAAACTACAAAGATAAAGGCATTGCTATGTCCTTCTCTTGGGGCAATTAAAAACAACCAAATCGGCATCAAAACTAACAAGCCAACATAACCTATTAACGCAAAACGTTGAAATCGTTTAGTGATAGGCTTTTTGGCTACGGGCTGTTTTAATTCAGTGTCCACGCTCATTGTAATTTACTCGCAATTTGCGCCAAACGTTTTCCAACACTTTGGCATATTTTAATTTCGTCTTTACTTAATACATTGCTGTTGTTGCTACCAGCAACATGACTGGCCCCGTAAGGCGTTCCACCAGTTTCAGTTGCGAGTAATTCAGGCACCTCATAAGGCACACCGAGCAACATCATGCCGTGGTGTAATAATGGCAGCGATAGATTTAATAGAGTGGCTTCATTACCACCATGCATACTACTGGATGACGAAAACACACAAGCTGGTTTGTCGATTAATTGACCTTTTAACCATAAGTCGCTGGTGGTTTCCCAGAAGCTCTTTGCTTGTGAGGCCATCATGCCAAATCGTGTCGGGGTGCCAAATGCCAAACCATCGCAATTAATTAGATCATCTTTGCTGATCACAATATCGTGCGGCTGACGCTGCACAAATGTGCGTAGTAGGGCTGTAGCACCTTGCTGCTCAATAGACTCGGCTATCTCATGTGCCATAGCTTCCAAAGAGCCATGGCTTGAGTGGTATAGCACAACAATGTTTATAGCCATTAAAGTACGCTTAATACGTTTTCTGGTGGACGACCTAGAGCAGCTTTGCCATTGTTCTCAACAATAGGGCGCTCGATTAGTTTTGGATTGGCTGCCATCGCAGCAATTAACTTGTTCTCGTCTTGCTCGTTTTTCAGTTCAAGCTCTTTGTAGATATCTTCCTTTGTGCGCATTAACTCACGCGCTGAGGTAAAGCCTAGCTGTGTCACAAGCGTTGCAATTTGTTGTTCATTAAGTGGTGTTTTAAGGTATTCAACAACACTTGGCTGCACATTATTGCTTTCTAATAGGGCAAGGGTTTCACGTGATTTAGAACAACGAGGGTTGTGGTAAATAGTTACAGACATAGCGTGGTCTCTGATTTTAATAATTTGGCTTATTTTAGGGCAAGCAGTGCAAGACTTAAAGTCTCGCAAGCTCTTTTTGTAACTGTCGGTATTGCGTGAGTAGGGCTTTTAAGCGCTGCTGTTTTACTAACTCTTCGGGCTCAACAAAATTGAGCGCTTTTTGAATTTCATCGGCCGCTTTTAAATAAGCGCCATATTGGGCCAGTACATCTGCATGGGCTTCATGGTAGGAGGCCATGTTTTCTTGTTTTTTGTACACATCAGCAATGAGCTCTTTAGCAAGGTTGTGATCAGGCTTTGCGAGTAAGTAAGACTTTAAAATACGCTCAGCAACATCAAATTGTTTTGCTTCAATGGCGGCATTAGCGTAGTTAAGGGCGATAACCTGATTGTTAGGTCTGTCGATATCTAACTTAGCTAAAAACTCAACCGCTTCATCGGCTTTACCTTGGGCAATTAATAAGTCGGTGTGGGTATCGATATAAAATAAATTCTTTGGATCTTGCTCAAGCAGAGGATTAAGAATGCTGGCTGCTTCATCTAGCTTTTTTTGATCCAATAAACTAATACCCAATCCATATTTCAAGGCGGTGTCGTTATGTACGCTATTATCACGCATCAGCTTACGGAAAAGATCTTCTGCCGCTTTAGGTTTTTGGTGATACCTTGCTATAACTCTGCTTTTGGCTAAGTTGAAGTCGAGACTGTCTGAGTAATGTCTCTTTGGGTATTGCTCTGCACGTAACCGCACATCTGATACCCGGCTTTCGGGTAGTGGGTGGGTAAGCAAAAATGCAGGTGGCTTATATTTATAGCGAATTTGCGCAGCGAGCTTGGTTAAAAACTCGCTTGATTGGCGCGGATCAAACCCTGCATTGTTGAGAGTTTGCATGCCGATGCGGTCAGCTTCTTGTTCAGCTGCACGGCTATGAGTAAGTTGACTAAATGCGGCTTGAGTCTGGTTTGCTGAAATAATCGCTATCCCAGCATCTGGAGCAACAACGGTTGCTAATATCCCCGCAATCATACCTGCAATAGTAAGTGCGCTGTTATCTTGCTGCTGCTGAATACGACGCGCTAAATGGCGCTGTGTGACGTGGGCAATTTCATGGCCGAGCACTGAGGCAAACTGACTTTCGTTGTCTGCTTGAGCGATGAGGCCTGTGTGAACACCCACATGACCCCCGTAAAATGCAAAAGCATTTATTTCTGGGTTGTTTATCCAAAAAAATGAAAAGGGAAAACGCACATCGTTTGCGTTAGCAACTAATCGACGACCTAATGTCGTTAGGTATTCATCAAGCACAGGATCATTGACGACGGGTGATGAGCCACGAATTTGCATCATCATTACTTCGCCTATTGCTTGCTCTTTTTCAATAGGCAAGGCTTGTAAAGCCGAGGTCCCTAAATCGGGCAGCTTAAAATTAGTTTGCGCCTTCAACGGCTCACTATGCAGTATCGAAAATGTTAGTAAAGCACTGCATAATGTTATAAAGGCTGATTTTAGTCGCATCTTATTCCTTGTTGATTTGCTCACCTAACATGACTTTTGCTATGTCTATTTCGTCGCTGCATGCTCGGCTATCTTTTTCACACAATTGATAGAAATCTTTTATTGTGACTCCGTCTAGCTTAACAACGTTCAACTCCCGTTGTAAAAAAGTTATGATTTTATGTACGACTTTGTGTGCGTGTAAGATTAAGGCTTTATCAGCTTTATCGCCACGTTCAAAATAAAAAGCTATAAATTTGTGTAGTTGATTAAAGCGTATAAGGTTCCTCATTGAATGCGGATCCCAGACTCTAAACTCCATAAATCGATTGTCTTTGATGTATTGGTCAACAGTGACATCTTTAGCAAAGGGGTAGGCCCATAATTCGAAACCTCGATCGGTAAAGCTCTGGTGCAATGCGATGCGTGGCTTTTGCTCACAGACAATTTCACCCATGTCGGTTTCGTAGCCTCCTAGTAGCTCAAGGTTCCAATTTCTAGGATCTATTAATCTTTTTACCGCATTGTCAAAGCCATGATCTAAAATACCTTCAGATTCACTCACTGACGATGCTACCAAATGGTAAAATGGCGGCAACTCCCCCCAGTTTATTTGTTTTTTATACCAATTAATCTCTTTAAGAGTTGGATTCGCAGGCAATTGCGCTTTATTATGCGAGCCAGGCATCGTGTTTCCTTTACTACCAGTTATTGATTAAGGATAAACTATTGTTTTGCGTGTTTTAAGAAAAAAATGAGTTCTTCTCACTATAAAGGATTATTTTTCCAAGATGCTGACATCTTATACTTATTATTCATATTAATAACGCAGTTGATTCGCTATGTTAATGGTTGATTTGAGGGACTATAAGTGCCCACAACAATTTATTCAGTTTAAATTAGGGTTAAATAAGGCACAATCTGTTAATCAACCCGTCACTTTTACATTTAATGCTGCACACTCTAGTGATGATATGCAGCGCTTTTTAGAAAAACATCATTACCATTTTGAAATTGACCTAGAATTAGGTGTGTTAACCGTGGAGCCCGTTTGTGTTTGAATATGTAAAAGCTTGGTACGAAAATAAATTTTCTGATCCCCATTCAGTAACCTTATTGTTGCTGTTAATTGCAACCTTTGCATTTTTCTATTTTTTTGGCTCCTTACTGGTACCTGTTTTAGTCGCGCTGGTAATTGCTTATTTACTGGATTGGCCTGTAGCGCATTTAGAAAGGCTAGGTTTAAAACGCTTCACTGCCACAATTATTGTCATGTTAGTGTTTAGTGGCTTAATGATCACCATTATCGTCGGCATGGGCCCTGTGCTTTGGCAGCAAACCAGTAACCTTGTGCAAGAAACCCCTTATATGATTGAAAAAGGTAAAGCGCTGCTTTTACATCTTCCTGAGGATTACCCAAGTTTGATCACTGAAGATCAGGTTAAATCAATTGTTACCAGTGTTGAAACCAAAGCTATTGAGTTTGGTCAGTTAGTACTATCAGTGTCATTAACGTCTATAAAAGATGTGGCAGCTTGGTTGATTTATTTGATTTTAGTACCGCTACTTGTGTTCTTTATGCTTAAAGATAAGTTAGAACTTACACAAAGTGCTGAACGTTTATTACCTAAGCAGCGCCGCTTAATCATTCAAGTTTGGCAAGAAATGAATCAGCAAATAATGAATTATATTCGTGGCAAGGTATTTGAAATTTTAATTGTTGGTACAGCTTCTTTTATCGCCTTTGCCGTTTTAGATCTACGTTACGCGGCCTTGTTAGGTGTTTTGGTTGGTCTATCTGTATTGATACCCTTTGTGGGGGCGGCACTGGTGACTATTCCTGTGGCTGCGGTGGCGTTGTTCCAATTTGGTTTAGAAACGCAGTTTTGGACCATTCTAATCATCTATGGTGTAATTCAAGCACTTGATGGCAATGTGTTAGTGCCTTTACTGTTCTCTGAAGCTGTTGACTTAAATCCGGTGTTTATAATTGTTGCAGTGTTGTTTTTTGGTGGTTTATGGGGATTTTGGGGGGTGTTCTTCGCAATCCCGCTAGCTTCATTAGTAAAAGCACTTATAAATGCATGGTCATCTAAAAAAGAAGAGTTGATTGAGCGCTAGCTTAGTCTTAAAAAGTATAGAAAACGCACTTTACTGACTAATTGATTATTATAATTTAGCCGTGAAAACTGTAAAATAGGTTATAAGATATATCTTTTAGTAATATGGTGCGTTTTACATGGCAAGTTTTTTCCTTTCTGACGATGCTAATCAACAAATTTATTTAGATGCGAATGCAACGACTCCTGTACTTTCTGACATTGCCGATGTTGTTTCGCACACGATGCAAGTTTGCTTTGGTAATCCATCGAGCTCTCACATTACAGGTATTCAAGCTAAACACCTATTAGAACAAACACGCACCAAAGCACGCGAAGTGATAGGTGCTACCGATGGCGATATTTTATTTACCTCAGGTGCGACCGAAGGTATTCAAACGGCGGTTGTTTCAACGCTTATTGCTGCTAAAAATCACCAAATCGAGAACCCTGTATTACTTTATGGGGCTACAGAACATAAAGCGGTGCCAAATACCTTAAAGCATTGGAATAATGTGCTTGATATCAACGCACGCGTTTTAGCTATTCCAGTTGATAAAAACGGTATTTTAGATCTTGAGTTTATTCGTGAACATGCTGCTAATGCATTGATGATCTGTACTATGGCAGTAAATAACGAGACCGGTGTGTTCCAAGATTTAACCGCCATTGAGCGAGTAATTCGCAGTGAGAACAATAATGTAGCCTGGATGGTAGATTGTGTTCAAGCATTAGGAAAAACCAATTTAGCACTTAGCGAAACAACGATAGATTATGCGCCATTCTCTGGTCATAAATTGTATGCACCGAAAGGTATCGGTGTGCTGTATATTCGTAAAGGCAGTGCGTACACACCATTTATAGCGGGTGGCGGCCAAGAAAGCGGAATGCGCTCAGGCACCGAGAACCTACCAGGTATTGCTGGTTTAAATAAACTGTTCTCACTATTACTTGATAAACAAAACCAGACATTTAAGCCTCTTGAGCAGTTGCATGATTATCGTAAGCAGTTACATGCAGCTCTCTTAGATACGTTTGGTAGCATTACTTTTAACCATAGTTTTGAGCATTCAGTGCCCACTACGTTAAACTTTGCAGTTAATGAACTAACCAGTAAAGAAGTGATGGACTTATTTGATGCTGCGGGCATCCGAGTAAGCGGTGGCTCTGCATGTAGCTCTGGTGCTAATCGTAGCTTTGTTCTTGATGCAATGGGCGCTAGTAATTGGCAAAGTGAAAATGCGATTCGTATGTCGTTTGGCCCAGCTGCAAGCCAACAAGAAATTGACTTTGCCTGTGAAAAAATCCGTTCTTTAAAACCGATTCTAGAAGCTAACTGCCTAGTTGTCTCTGATAGCACATCGCCTCAGCAAGAAGTCTGTGCGATTGGCTTAACACAGCTACGTCATCAAGCTGCGTGCTGTTGGCTTTATGTCGACAGCGATAAAAACGCAGTGGTGATTGATCCTATTATCGAGCTTATTCCACGTATGGCGAAAATAGTCGCAACACAAGGTCTAACAGTAAAAGCGATTTTAGATACCCATAATCACCAAGAGCGTTTATCGGCTCGTTGTTTATTATCAAAAGAGCTAGCAGAGCGTTATGTTGCTAATGAAATAGATGAACTTGGCTGGCCTAAAGATTCAGCAACCATCGAATTAAGCGATGCACGCTTAACTAAAGTAGCGACACCGGGTCACAGTGAAGACAGTGTTAGCTATTTATTAGCAAATACGCAAAGTGGTGAGGTCAGCTATTGTTTCTGTGGTGATTTAATCTTACCAGGTGGCTTAGGTAACACGGCAATTAGCGGTGGCGATGCAGCAAAAATGGCACAATCACTAAAACAGCTTGCAATGGCAATCACAGATTCAACAGTGATTTGTTCAGGTCATGATTATCAACAATGCTTTGCAATGGATTGGCACGCACAAAAAGCAACGACGCCATTATTAGCAAAACTATTAAATGAGCAAGTATCAGATGTTCAGTTTGTTGAGTTAAAGCAACAAGCGGATGAACAAAAGCATGCAGAGAGTCACTCTTTATGTGGCTATGTTGAAACACTTGAAAGTGCGCCGATGAAACAGCTAGCAGCAACCGACGCTAAAGCAATGTTAGACGATAAGACAACTTACCTTATCGATACGCGCGAACCTTATGAACATGGTGCGAATAATTTAGCTGAGTTATTCACAGTTGCAGATAGCAAAGTGATCAACATTCCATTAAGCCGTATGGCTAATGCTATAGTCCAAGGGCAGCTTGATAAAGCACATAACTACATTTTGGTGTGTCGTAGTGGTAACCGTTCAAAACAAGCCGCAAACAATTTGTCGCAGTTAGGTTTTGAAAATGTGTATAACTTAAATGGCGGTTTAGCATTGTTTTGATTGGTATCAGAACAATTCATTCATCAAACAAAAAAGCCGCTAAATAGCGGCTTTTTCGTAACTTGAATAAATTAAGCTGAGGTTGGGCCTGAGCTTTCCCGTACCACTAATGAAGGGGTAAAGGTCGTGATGATGTCTTTATCTTGATTACGTGCACCACGGGTTTTTCTAAACAATAACCGAGCGGCATGCTGTGAAATCACATCATTCGCTTGATGGGCTGTTGTTAGTTTCGGCCAAGTTTGACGCGAGAATGGCGAGTCTTCGAAACCAGTGATAGAGAGTTGCTGTGGAATTTCAATGCCCATTAATCGTGAAGCAAATAACGCACCCGCAGCCATCTCATCGTTTCCGCCAAGTAAGGCTGTAATGTTTTTCGGGTTATTCTCACCAAGCAATGCTTTTGCACCTTCAACACCAGATTCAAAAGAATATTGGCCTTCGTAGATCAGATCATCATTCAATGGGATGTTGTGATCCCTTAGCGCAGCCTGATAACCCTCTAAGCGTTCAGTTGTTGATTTATGTTCTTTGTCGCCGCATAAAAAGCCGATATTTTTATGACCAAGCGAGAGTAGGTGAGCAGTAATTTCGTACGCTGCCGCGTAGTCATTTACATAAATACAGGTGTCTTGATCTTCCTCTGTAGGACGACCAGAAAGCACACGCACATAATGAATGCCCATTTCGTCAAGCATTTCTATGATACTGTTTTGCTCTGAAAGAGGTGGCGTTAATACAAGGCCTGCCAAACGCGAGCGCTTGATCATGGTTTTAAAGTCTTCTTGCATATTCGCATCAAGATAGCTGCATGGATGAATAACCAACTCATAGCCTTCTTCTTTGCAGCGTGATAGCACCCCATTTTGCATGTCGATAACATAGTATGCATTGGGGTTGTCATATACTAGACCAACAGTAAAAGACGATGTGCCTGCAAGGTTACGAGCTGCAAGGTTTGGCTGATAGTTCAACGTGTTTACAGCGTCCATCACTATGTCGTACGTTTTTTTTCTGACAGATGGCTCTTTATTGATCACTCGCGAAACAGTTTTCATTGAAACACCAGCGAGTTTGGCTACATCATTTATGGTTACTTTCATACAGTTACTTTATAGTTAGTTATATTTGTATTATAATAATATCGAAAAGTGTTCACCAGAGCGCTTTTTCTTAATAGGTACATTAATATTTAATATAAGTTAGTTAGTGTATCTAATGTTCTACCAAATTAGCAGTAAAATAATTGAGATAATTTTTATGATACCGGTGTCAAAAGAGAAAAATTGCGCTATTATCTCGACTATAAAATGTAAAAGTAGAACATTGACAGCGTTGTCATTTTAACTTAGTGTTAATTTTCATCGTGTTTTTAATTGCTGTCTTTATTCAACATTAATAAAAAGATAGTTAAAAATCAGTTTGTTGCAAGTTTTGAGGGGATTATATATATGAGCAGCCGTTCGCAATTAGCTAGTTGGCAAGCACTATCTGAAAGTGCCAAGAAGATGAAACAAATTCATCTTAAAGATTTATTTGCCAAAGATAGCACGCGTTTCGAGCAATTCTCAGCTCAGATCCCAGGCGTATTATTCGATTACTCGAAGCAACAAATTGATAAAACAGTTTTTGAACAATTAATCTCTTTAGCGAAAGAGTGTGACATTAGCGCATGGCGCGAAAAAATGTTCAGTGGTGAAAAAATTAACATTACTGAAGACCGTGCTGTACTTCATACTGCACTTCGTAACCGTGCTAATACAGCTATAATGGTTGATGGTGAAAACGTAACAGACGCAGTAAACGCTGAGCTTGCTAAAATGAAAGCGTTCGTTAGCAAGGTTCGCAGTGGCGAGTGGTTAGGCTACACAGGTAAAGCGGTGAAAGATGTCGTTGCAATTGGTGTAGGCGGTTCAAATTTAGGCCCGCAAATGGCAACTGAGGCGCTTGCAGCCTACGCTGATGACACATTAAATGTTCATTACGTATCAAATGTTGATGGTGTTCAGATTGCATCAGTTTTACAAGGTTTAGACGCTGAAACGACGTTATTTGTTATTTCATCTAAAACGTTTACAACATCAGAAACCATGACTAATGCTAAATCAGCGGTTGAATGGTTTTTGCAAACAGCACAGGCTCAAGAGCACATTGCTAAGCACTTTGTTGCTGTTAGTACAAATTTAGAGAAAACAGCAGCTTTTGGCATCGCTAATGAAAACGTATTCACAATGTGGGATTGGGTAGGCGGTCGCTTTTCATTATGGAGTGCGATAGGCTTACCAATTGCCTTGTATTTAGGCTTTGAAGCATTTGAAGAAATCTTAGAGGGTGCGTTTGAAATTGATGAGCATTTTAAAAATGCTGAATTTGAAAACAACGTACCATTATTAATGGCGCTTTTAAGTGTTTGGAATACGAGTTTCTTAGGTTATACGGCGCAAGCTATTTTACCTTACGACCAAGCATTACACATGTTACCTGCATATTTACAGCAAGGTGAGATGGAAAGTAACGGTAAGCACGTTACTTTTGATGGTGAAACAGTGTCTTACACAACAGTACCTATTATTTGGGGTATGACTGGTATTAACGGCCAACACGCATTTTACCAATGTCTGCACCAAGGTAATGTAATTGTACCAGCGGACTTTATTGCCTCAATTGAGCCGCAAGTTAATGTTGGTAAGCACCATGATATCTTATTATCAAACTTCTTTGCACAAACCGAAGCAATGATGGCCGGTGTTGATGCAGAGCAAGTAACTGCTGATTTAACCGCAAAAGGTAAATCTGAAGCAGAAATTGCAGAATTATTGAATCACAAGATTCATCAGGGTAATCGCCCAACAACCTCAATGTTATTAGACAAGGTTGATGCAAAAACAGTTGGTCGCTTAATTGCACTTTATGAGCACAAGATTTTCTGCCAAGGCATCATCTTAGAAATCTGTTCTTTTGATCAGTGGGGTGTAGAGCTAGGTAAAGGACTTGCTTCTAAAATTGAAGCTGAATTATTTGATGACACAGTAAGTCATCCGCATGACAGTTCAACGAATGGACTGATCGCTTACTATAAAACGCATCGTAAGCAGTAACAGATTCGCAGCAATAGCTGCAAAACGGATACCTTTGAACGGGTAGCGCTGGAGTTCTTAGGGCCTGTATTTTTGTGAGAGGATTTACAGAGCCCCTAAGACTCATTTACTTCAGCCAATACAAGAATAATGAGTAAGCTACTCACAAAACAAATTCAACAGGTTTTGTTAATGGAACTATCAAACAAAGCCAGATCAACCAGATAACAACGAGCATTGCCAAATTTCATGAGAGTCATGGAGTTAATTTATTCGGCATTGCCAATGTAGAGAGTGATATATGCTAAATCCATTTGATATCGTAATTTTTGGGGGCGGTGGTGATCTTGCGTTACGCAAATTGCTTCCTGCAATGTATCGCGCTTATCAAGAAGGTAATTTACCTCAAGGTTCGCGCATCCTTCCTACGGTACGTGACCAAAACAAATGCAAAGAATATATCGAGACGGCTCATAAAGCTTTGCAAGAATTTTTAGGTAAAGGCGAATACAACGCAAAAGACTGGAAAGCGTTTGCATCTTACTTAGTTCCTGTTGTTTCAAACGTTACTGAAGCCGATGATGACTGGGATAAGCTAAGAGATATTTTAAATGAACACGATGCTGATAAGTCTCGTGTTTTTTACCTTTCATTACCACCTGCAGTATACGGTAGCTGCTGTGAAATTTTATCTTCAAAAGGGTTAATCACAGAAACATCACGTGTAGTGGTTGAAAAGCCAATTGGTTACTGTGGTGAGTCAGCAGAAGCAATCAACGCGAAAATTGCTGAATACTTTAATGAAGAACAGATTTTCCGTATTGACCATTACTTAGGTAAAGAAACCGTACAAAACTTAATGGCACTGCGTTTTTCAAACTCACTGTTTGAAAACCTTTGGGATGCTAAATCAATCGATAATATCCAAATCAGCTTGTCAGAAACGGTTGGTTTAGAAAGCCGTGCTGGTTTTTACGACAAAGCCGGTGCATTACGTGATATGGTGCAAAACCACTTGCTGCAGTTACTTTGCTTAGTAGCAATGGAATCACCAAACAAATTAAACGCCAATAGCATCCGTACTGAAAAATTAAAAGTACTTGAGTCGTTACGTCCATTAGTGGCTGAAGATGTTGATGCGAACATCGTACGTGGTCAGTACGTGCCAGGTAACTTAGACGGTAAAATCGTCCCTGGTTACTTAGAAGAATTAAACGAAGGTGCAAGTAAAACTGAAACATTCGTTGCTATTCGTGCGCATATTGATAATTGGCGTTGGGCTGGTGTGCCTTTCTATCTTCGTACTGGTAAGCGTATGAAAAAGCGTTGTGCTGAAATCGTTGTTGAATATAAAAAGGTTTCACACAATGTTTATACAGACAACGTAGGCAATATTGAGCCAAACCGTCTCGTTATTCGTCTGCAACCTGAAGAAACAATTCAATTAACATTGATGTCTAAGCGTCTTGATAACCTTGAGATGCAGTTAGAGCCAGTAACAATGAACATTGAGTTATCTCAGGCTTATAGTAATGGTTTCCATTCAGATGCTTATAAGCGCTTAATGTTAGATGCTGCGGCAAATAATCCATCACTGTTTATTCACCGTGATGAAGTGCGCCAAGCTTGGAAATGGATTGATCCAATTATTGAGCGCTGGCAAGAAAAAGGCGCCCCTTCGTTATACCGAGCAGGTACTTGGGGACCGGACGATGCTGATGAATTGTTAGAAGAAAACAATCATGTATGGTTTAATACAGGCGATAAGGCGTAATTAAGATGGCAACAATTGTTGAAAAATTCTTTGCAAACAAAGACGAATTAACAGCTGAGCTTTCTTCAAGCCTTGAACAAAGCCTTGTTGCTGGTATTAAAGAAGATGGTCGCGCGGTACTGATGGTATCGGGTGGCTCATCGCCGGCACCAGCTTATAAGCATTTATCAAACCTTGAACTTGACTGGGCAAACATTGATGTAGCTATGGTTGATGAGCGTTGGGTTGATGCTGATCATGAAAAAAGTAATGAAGCATTTATCAAAAGCACGCTGTTACAAAACCATGGCGCTGCAGCTAATTTCGTAACGATGAAAAATGACGCATTAACGGCTCAAAATGGTGTAGCTGATTGTGAAGCTGCCTATAAAGCATTAAAGCGTCCTTTTGACGTGACTATTTTAGGTATGGGTCCTGATGGTCACACAGCATCACTTTTCCCACACGCCGAAGGCCTTGAACATGGCTTAGCCACAGATGATTTAGTGTGTGCAATTAACGCCATTGAAAGTGATGTAACTGGCAAGATCACTGAGCGTATGACGCTAACTTTATCTGCAATCGCAGATTCTAAAGTTGTTAAGCTATTAATTAGTGGTGAAGAAAAACTTGCAGTATATAAACAGGCTAAAGAGGGCGGTGCAGTTGCTGACATGCCTTTGCGTGCAGTATTAAATCACCCACATATCAATATTGAAGTTTATTGGGCACCTTAATCGCCTAATCAAACCAACTTATCTAAAGCGAGCTTAGGCTCGCTTTTTTGTTGTTAAATATTCACTTTAAACAAACCATTTCGTATCAACGCACTTTCTTAAAATAGCGCCATAAAGTGTTAGACAAGTACAAAATGGCCCTATATAATTAAAAATGACAACGCTGTCATTGTTATTGATTGTTATTCTCAAACCCCTTTAGCTTACTCTGCCCAGAAAAAGTTAAAAATAAATTGTACATGACAGAGTGCTTTTAGAAACAAGCTAGTTTCTTAAGCTAATCAACTGTTAGATAACAGTTTTTATATAACTTTTAGTTATGGTTAATAGTTGCACAGTGGCAACTTAAGCTTACAAAAATGCACGTTATTTTTAGCTGTTTTCAAAAACTCATCCTTTTGGTCTTTTCATCTGTAATATCACTCATGCTATATTTGCGCCGTTTATTTGTAACAATTCTTAAAAACTCAATATTAAATATTAGTTATATCAATTACTTGATTATTTCGTTGTAAATTTTTTGCACAAATTAACCAAAAAGATGTAGCACAAATGTAATTTAGAGTGTATGGTTTGTTACTAGATGACAGCGTTGTCATCATCACTGGGCAGAAGTGATATAAAAAACCAACAAAATGATTCAAGGGGAATCCTGTGTTAGCTAAAAATTTTAAGAAAAGCTTATTAGCAGTTAATATCGGCCTCGTAATGAGTGCTGGGTTCACTGGCGCTGCATACGCAGCAGAAGAAACTAAAGTTCAAGAAGATGTTGAAGTAATTGAAGTTCGCGGTATTCGCCGTTCACTTGAAGCTTCAATGAATACTAAGCGCTTTGCTGACAGCGTTGTCGATGCTGTTTCTGCAGAAGATGTCGGTAAGTTTCCTGATAGCGATGTAGGTGAAGCACTTGGTCGTATTTCAGGTGTTGCTGTTAACCGTGCTTTTGGGCAAGGCCAGCAAGTGTCTATTCGTGGTGCATCTGCACAATTAACGCGTACTTTACTAAATGGACACTCAGTTGCTTCAACAGGGTGGTATGATCAACAGTCTATCGATAGAAGCTTTAACTACACATTACTTCCACCTGAAATGGTCGGTGGTATTGAAGTTTATAAGTCATCTCAAGCGAATCTCGTTGAAGGTGGTATCGGTGGTACGGTAATCGTAAACACTCGTAAGCCTTTAGATCTTGACTCTAATACTCTTTTTGGAAGTGTGAAAGCTGACTACGGCACGATCTCAGAAGAAACAGATCCTGAAATCTCTGGTCTTTATAGTTGGAAAAATGATGAAGAAACGTTTGGTGCGCTTGTATCAGCAGCATTTTCTGAAACAAATTATCAACGCAATGGTATTGAGTCTTTAGTAGGTTGGGGTGACATTGTTCCTTCAACATTCCAACAACAACGTGAACGTACAGCTATTAACGCAGTGTTCCAATACCGTCCGACTGATGAACTAGAGTTAGGTCTTATACCCATTCAACTTGAAGATGCAGGTTTGAGTAGCTGAAAATTATCCGTAATTCTGGATACCAGCGAACCTGCAACTTTTGGTAGGGTCACATCGAAAAATTCTTTGATTGCGGAGATAAATTCT